>NZ_WWIC01000040.1:0-338 GCF_009872555.1 Streptomyces sp. SID5643 | reverse complement strand
CGCTGCCACAGCGCGTAGTCCGCGTACTGCACCGGCAGCGGCCCCCAGTCCGGGGCACGGCCCTCGCGGCGGGCGGCGTAAGCGGTGGAGACGTCCCGGGCGAGGGGGCCCGTGGACCAGCCGTCGCTGGCGATGTGGTGGATGGTCACCGCCAGGACCCGCTCGTCGAGGCCCGCATCGAACAGCCAGGCCCGGATGGGCACCTCGGTCGCCAGGTCGAAGGCGTACTGCGCCGCCTCGATGAGTGCGACGTCAAGCTCTGCGGGCTCCACGGCGGCCACTGTCAGCTGCCAGTCCAGCTCGTCGGGGTCGAGGATGTGCTGGTAGGGGGCGCCGTC
>NZ_WWIC01000005.1:0-2411 GCF_009872555.1 Streptomyces sp. SID5643 | reverse complement strand
CCCGGCCTACGACCTGCGCCCCGGCAGCCCCGACCTCGCGTCCTTCCCGCGCACGGCCTGGCTCAAGGCCGCCCGCCGCGCCCTCACCGCGGCCCCGCACCACGCGCTCGACTACGGCGACCCCCGAGGCCGCCCCGAGCTGCGGGCCGCGCTCGCCGCCTACCTCTCCCGGGCCCGGGGCGTCCGCACCGGCCCCGAACACATCGTGGTGTGCGCCGGGTTCGCGCACGGCCTGAAGCTGCTCGGCACGGTCCTGAGGGCGCGCGGAGCACGGACGGTCGCGGTCGAGTCGTACGGTCTCGACGTGCACCGGAGGATCCTGGCCGGCTCCGGCCTGGACACCGCCCCGCTGCCCTTCGACCGGCTGGGCACGGACCCGGGCGCCCTCTCAGGCGCCGACGCGCTGCTGCTCACCCCGGCCCACCAGTTCCCCATGGGCGTGTCCCTGCACCGCGACCGCCGCACGGCCGTCGTGGACTGGGCCCGGCGCACCGGCGGTCTTGTGCTGGAGGACGACTACGACGGGGAGTTCCGCTACGACCGGCAGCCCGTCGGCGCGCTCCAGGGCCTTGACCCCGACCGGGTGGTCCATCTGGGCACCGCGAGCAAGTCCCTCGCGCCCGGGCTGCGGCTGGCCTGGATGGTGCTGCCGCCGGGTCTCGCCGACGAGGTCGCAGCGGCGAAGGGCGGCGTCGACACCTGCGGGGTGCTGGACCAGCTGACCCTGGCCGAGTTCCTCACCTCCGGCGCCTACGACCGGCACGTGCGCGCGTCCCGCCTGCGGTACCGGCGCCGCCGGGACGCCCTGGTCGCCGCCGTCACGGCCCGGGCCCCCGAGGCCCGCGTCACCGGCATCGCGGCCGGTCTGCACGTCCTGCTGCGCCTGCCCCCGGGCACCGAGCAGTCGGTGGTCCAGGCGGCGAACTGGCGGGGCCTCGCCCTCCACGGACTCGCCCGCTACACCCACCCCGCCGCGCGGTCCGGGCCCGTCGACGCCTTGGTCGTCGGCTACGGCACGCCGCCGGACCACGCCTGGTCGGGGGCACTGGACGCGCTGTCCGCCGTACTGCCCGGATAACCGCTCGAATTCACCCGAGGGTCAACGCCGGCAACCGGATCGCGACAGCGGCGCGCCTGGTCCCGAAAGGCTGAACAAGGCACCGGAAAAGCGCCGGTTCGCATGCGGCCCGGCGTCGCTCTTCTCCTCCGGTTCAGTCGGCCGGAAGCGGCTCCATAAGGCTGTCCAGCCACGTGCGCCATTCACCGGCCCGTTCCGCCGGCGGCACCCGCATCGGCCGTCCGACCCAGCCCGTCACGGGCCGGATGCCGTGCAGCGCGTTCACCAGCCACACCTCACGGCCGTCCAGCTCCGCCACGGTTCGCTCGCGGTGCGCGATCCGCAGCCCGGAGCGCAGCGCCCGCTCCTGCACCAGCCCGGCCGTCACGCTCGGCAGGACGGGCAGCCGCGGCGGGGGCAGGCACAGGGTGTCGTCCTCCCACCACAGGATGCCGGCCGTGGCCGACTCCAGGACCGTGCCCGAGCGGGCGATCAGCACCGCCTCCTGGGCGCCCTCGCCGGTGGCCCGGCGACGCACCTGGGCCAGGGTGTCGAGGTCCGGGCCCTTGCGCCGGGGCGCCGTCCGCGGATCGGACTGGCCCGCCGCCCACAGACGCACCCCTGTACCCAGCGGCGGAGCGGGGCGCAGCAGCAGCCGCAGCTCCAGGGACCCGGCCGCGAGTTCCACCCGGGGGAACCACTCCCCGGTTCTCGGCAGGGCAGCGGTCACGTCCTGCCAGAAGGCCGTCAGCCGGCGCGGTTCCGGCCCGCCGCAGTCACCGCAGGACCGCGAGAACCGCTCCCGGTGCCGGGCGTAGGCCCGCACCCGGCCCTCGCGCAGCAGCCAGGAGTCCGCGACGAGCAACCGCCCCCCGGCCGTCCGCTCCGGGGCCGGGGCCAGGCCACGGCCGGGCGTCCAGGTCCACAGGCCCTCCGCCACCGCCGGTCTCGTCACCATGGGTCCTCTCCTCAGCATCTGCGGCCCGCGACGGCGGGTGCCCCGTGCCGGGGCCCGTACGGCGCGTGCTCCAGCCAGGATCCACACCACGGCGGCACCGGCGCCAGGGGCACCGCGGCCCGCTGCCCGACCCGGACGTTCCGGCGGCGCGGCCTCGGGGGGTCCAGGGCCGTGCCGACGACGGCCATGTCGAACAGGCCCGCCGCGCGCCGCACCGCCGCGCGCCGCACCGCCGCGCGCCGCACCGCCGCGCGCCGCACCGCCGCGCGCCGCACCGCCGCGCGCCGCACCGCCGCGCGCCGCACCGCCGCGCGCCGCACCGCCGCGCGCCGCACCGCCGCGCGCCGCACCGCCGCGCGCCGCACCGCCGCGCGCCGCACCGCCGCGCGCCGCACC
>NZ_WWIC01000369.1:0-107695 GCF_009872555.1 Streptomyces sp. SID5643 | reverse complement strand
CCGGCGTCTGGAGGGGTGGCCCGGATCGCGGGTTGGCCGGCGTCCGGAGGGGCGGCCCGGACCGGGGATCTGCCGGGGTCTGGAGTGTCGGGGTGATCGCCGTCCTGTGCGTGGTGTTCGGTGTCGTTCTCGCGCTCGGGCAGGCCGTCGTCATCCGCCATCGTGCGGCGGGCGGTGCGGATCTCGCGGCGCTCGCCGCGGCGGACCACTGGGCCGACGGGGACACGGCTGCCTGTGCCCGGGCCGGCCGGGTGGCCCGGGCACAGGGCGTGCGGCTCGTGCGGTGCGAGGTCGCCGGGGAGATCTCGGACGTGACGGCGGCGTCGGGTCGCGGGCCCTTCACCGCGGAGGTCAGGGCCCGGGCGGGGCCTCCGACGGGTCCGCTCGATCTCCCGGCGGCTGCTCGTCTGCCTCGTCCGCCGTCTCCTTCTCCTCGGGAGCCCCCTCCAGCAGCACCGTGAGGAGCCGCACGGCCCCCCTCTTGTGCAGCGGATCGTTGCCGTTGCCGCACTTGGGGGACTGGATGCAGGACGGGCAGCCGGCGTCGCACTCGCAGGAGGCGATGGCCTGGCGGGTGGCGGTCAGCCAGGTGCGGGCGGTGTGGAAGGCACGCTCCGCGAAGCCCGCGCCACCCGGATGGCCGTCGTAGACGAAGACCGTGGGCAGGAGCGTGTCGGGGTGGAGCGGGATCGACACGCCGCCGATGTCCCAGCGGTCGCAGGTCGCGAAGAGGGGCAGCAGGCCGATCGACGCGTGTTCGGCGGCGTGCAGGGAGCCGCCGAGGATCTCGGGGTTGATCCGGGCCCGGTCCAGCTGGTCCTCGGTGACGGTCCACCACACGGCGCGGGTGCGCAGCGTACGGGGAGGGAGGTCGAGCTTGGTCTCACCGAGCACTTCACCGGTGATGAGCCGTCGGCGGAGGTAGGAGACGACCTGGTTGGTGACCTCGACGGAGCCGTAGCAGAGGCGGCCGTCCCCCCACGGAATCTCGACGTCCGTCTCCAGGACGGAGATCGACGTCGTGTCACGGGCGACCGTGGAGTAGGGCGGGGCGGCCTCCTCGACCAGGGCGACGGAGTCCTCCAGGTCCAGCGACCGCACGAGGTAGGTGCGGCCCTGGTGGAGGTGGACCGCCCCCTCGTGCACCGTCGAGTGAGCAGCGCCCGCGTCGACCGTGCCGAGCAGCCGGCCCGTGCCGGTCTCGACGACCTGGACCGGGCGCCCGCCCTCGCCGCGGATGTCGGTCAGATCGGCGGCGCGCTCGCGGCGGGTCCAGTGCCAGGCCCGGGTGCGGCGGCGCAGCAGCTTCGCGGCCTCCAGCTGCGGCAGGAGTGCTTCGCCGGCCGGGCCGAACAGAGCGAGGTCCTCGTCCGTCAGCGGCAGCTCCGCGGCGGCCGCGCACAGGTGGGGGGCCAGCACGTAAGGGTTGTCCGGGTCGAGGACGGTCGATTCGACGGGCTGGTCGAACAGGGCCTCGGGGTGGTGGACGAGGAAGGTGTCCAGCGGGTCGTCGCGGGCCACCAGGACGGCCAGGGCTCCCTGCCCGGACCGTCCGGCGCGGCCGGCCTGCTGCCAGAGGGAGGCGCGCGTGCCCGGGTAGCCGGCGATGACGACCGCGTCGAGGCCGGAGATGTCGATGCCGAGTTCGAGGGCGTTCGTCGCGGCGAGGCCCAGGAGTTCACCCGAATGGAGGGCCTGTTCGAGAGCGCGGCGTTCCTCGGGGAGATAGCCGCCCCGGTACGCCGCGACACGCCCGGCCAGCGACCGGTCGACCTCGGCCAGACGTTCCTGGGAGATGACCGAGATCAGCTCGGCGCCGCGCCGGGAGCGGACGAAGGCGACCGAGCGCACGCCCTGCACGGTGAGGTCGGTCAGCAGGTCGGCGGCCTCGGCGGTGGCCGTGCGGCGGACGGGGGCGCCCTTCTCGCCGTGCAGCTCGGTCAGGGGCGGCTCCCAGAGGGCGAAGACCAGTTCACCGCGCGGGGAGGCGTCGTCGGCCACTTCCAGCACCGGCACACCGGTCAGGCGGCGGGCCGCCACCGCGGGCTCGGCGGCGGTGGCGGAGGCCAGCAGGAACACGGGCGACGCGCCGTAGCGGGCGCACAGCCGGCGCAGCCTGCGCAGCACCTGGGCGACGTGCGAGCCGAAGACACCCCGGTAGGTGTGGCACTCGTCGATGACCACGTACTTCAGCGACTTCAGGAAGGAGGACCAGCGGGGGTGGGACGGCAGGATGCCGCGGTGCAGCATGTCCGGGTTGGTCAGGACGTAGTTGCCGTACTGGCGGATCCACTCGCGTTCCTCGAACGGAGTATCGCCGTCGTACACGGCTGCGCGAACGGAGTGGCCCAGGGGATGTGAAAGTTCCTTCACGGAACGGCACTGGTCCGCCGCCAGTGCCTTGGTGGGAGCCAGGTAGAGCGTGGTCGCGCCGCGGCCGTTCGGGGCCTGTGCACCCTCCACGAGGGCGGACAGGACCGGTACGAGGTAGGCCAGGGACTTGCCGGAGGCCGTGCCGGTGGCGACGACGACCGAATCGCCGTCCAGGGCGTGCTCCGCCGCGCGCGCCTGGTGGGCCCAGGGATGCTCGATGCCCGCGGCTCGCACGGCCGCGACGACCTCCGCGCGGATCCGGTCCGGCCAGCGGGCATGCCGACCCTCACGTGGGGGCAAGTGCTCCGTATGAGTAATGCGCGCAGCCCTGCCCGGACCGGACGCGAGCCGGTCCAGGACCGCGTCCGGCGCGGGTCGGGAGGCAGGGTCCGTCCGGGTTCGATCGGATCGGTGATTCTTGGCCATCGGCACCGAGTGTGTCACTGGCGTGACGGACAATGGAGCCAAGGCGTCGTGCACGCCTGCCGGTAAGTGATTGAATGCCATCGCGGCTGGCGAAGCGTCCAGGGGCTGAAGCCGAATGCCCCTAGGGCGACCGCTCGATAGCAAGGTGCTGGAGGATCCGTGGACCTGTCCCTGTCGACCGAAACCATGGGCGATCGCACGATCGTCAGGGTCGGTGGCGAAATCGACGTATATACCGCGCCCAAGCTGCGCGAGCAGTTGGTCGAGCTGGTGAACGACGGCAGTTTCCACCTTGTCGTCGACATGGAGGGCGTGGACTTCCTCGACTCCACCGGGCTCGGCGTACTGGTCGGCGGCCTGAAGCGCGTGCGTGCCCATGAGGGCTCCCTGCGCCTGGTCTGCAACCAGGAGCGCATTCTGAAGATTTTCCGTATCACCGGCCTCACCAAGGTGTTCCCGATTCACACCTCGGTCGAGGAAGCGGTTGCGGCCACCGACTGACACCGGACCCGGGCTCCGCGCCCGGGCCGGCCGTCGTTCGGCAGAAGTGAAGACCGAGGGGGCCCGGGTGTTCGGCGGCCCGGAGCCTCCCGACAGCACGCCCGTAGTTGCGAGGGGGATGCATGGCCACCGTTGAGCTCCGCTTCAGCGCGCTGCCCGAGCACGTCAGGACCGCCCGGCTGGTGGCGGCAGCGGTGGCGCGCAGGGCCGGGGTGGACGAGGCCGTCCTCGACGAGGTCAGGCTCGCCGTCGGCGAGGCGTGCAGCCGGGCCGTCGGACTGCATCAGATCGGCGGGATCTCGGCACCGGTGAAGGTGCTGCTGATCGAGGAGGAGAAGCAGTTCTCCATCGAGGTCGGCGACGAGGCCACGCACGCGGTGGCCGGCGAGGGCGCCGGCGCCGGTCCCGGCGACTCCGACGGCGAGGCCGACGAGGACGAGATGGGCCTCGCGGTCATCAGCGGACTCGTCGACGACGTCGAGGTCAGCGCGGGAGAGCACGGCGGGCTGATCAAGATGACCTGGCCGACCACGCCGCCGCCGACGATCCTGGTCTGACCCGCCACAGCACACCGTTCGTCCGAAGGGCCCCACCACCCGTGGGGCCCTTCGTCATGTGCGGGTGTCAGTGCTCGCCTTTACAGTAGTTCCTGTGCCGTTCATCGCGTGAATTCGTTCACGATCATTCGCGCGCTCTCCGGCAGCCTCGGAATGCTTTCAGGGCATTACCTCGGACGTCCAATTCCGTTTATCGCGCTCTGTTTTGATCAGGTTCCGGTACCTACAATCCCGTCCACATCTTGAGCTCAGCCCAAGCGTCAAGGAGGACGAATGGCGGGGCTTTCCCTCTCACAACAGTCGGGCCATCCCACCGACCTCGCGGCCGCCGTGCTGACCGATGGCAACCGCGTCCTCATCGCGGTCATCGCGGTCGTCGCACTGGCGGCACTGGCGGTCGCGGGCGTCCTGGTACGCCAGGTGCTCGCGGCCGGCGAGGGCACCGACAGCATGAAGAAGATCGCGGCAGCGGTCCAGGAAGGCGCGAACGCCTATCTGGCACGTCAGCTGCGCACGCTCGGCGTATTCGCCGTGGTCGTGTTCTTCCTGCTCATGCTGCTGCCCGCGGACGACTGGAGTCAGCGTGCCGGACGTTCGGTGTTCTTTCTGATCGGAGCGGCGTTCTCGGCGGCCACCGGCTATATCGGCATGTGGCTCGCCGTACGCAGTAATGTGCGTGTCGCGGCAGCGGCACGTGAAGCCACCCCGGCGGAAGGCGAGCCGGAAAAGGATCTGACCGCCGTTTCGCACAAGGCGATGAAGATCGCTTTTCGCACGGGCGGCGTGGTCGGCATGTTCACCGTCGGCCTCGGCCTGCTCGGTGCCTCCTGCGTGGTGCTGGTCTACGCGGCCGACGCGCCGAAGGTTCTTGAAGGTTTCGGCCTCGGGGCCGCGCTGATCGCCATGTTCATGCGTGTCGGCGGTGGCATCTTCACCAAGGCGGCCGACGTCGGCGCCGACTTGGTCGGCAAGGTCGAACAGGGCATTCCGGAGGACGACCCGCGCAATGCCGCGACCATCGCCGACAACGTGGGCGACAACGTCGGAGACTGCGCGGGCATGGCGGCCGACCTCTTCGAGTCGTACGCAGTCACCCTGGTCGCCGCGCTGATCCTCGGTTCGGCGGCCTTCGGCGACGCCGGGCTCGGTTTCCCGCTGCTCGTGCCGGCGATCGGTGTGATCACCGCCATGATCGGCATCTTCGCGGTCGCGCCCCGGCGCGCCGACCGCAGCGGCATGAGCGCCATCAACCGCGGATTCTTCATCTCCGCGGTGATCTCGCTGGTGCTGGTGGCGGTGGCGGTCTTCGTCTATCTGCCGGGGAAGTACTCCGAGCTCGACGGGGTCACCGACGCCTCGATCCTGGGCAAGGACGGCGACCCGCGGGTCCTCGCGCTCGTCGCGGTGGCCATCGGCATCCTGCTCGCCGCCGTGATCCAGCAACTGACCGGCTACTTCACCGAGACCACCCGCCGGCCTGTGCGGGACATCGGAAAGAGCTCGCTCACCGGCCCGGCCACCGTCGTCCTCGCCGGTATCTCCGTCGGTCTCGAATCCGCCGTCTACACCGCCCTGTTGATCGGCCTCGGTGTGTACGGGGCGTTCCTGCTCGGCGGTACGTCGATCATGCTGGCGCTGTTCGCGGTGGCGCTGGCCGGCACCGGTCTGCTCACCACGGTCGGTGTGATCGTCGCGATGGACACCTTCGGTCCGGTCTCCGACAACGCGCAGGGCATCGCGGAGATGTCCGGCGACGTCGAGGGCGCGGGCGCGCAGGTGCTCACCAACCTGGACGCGGTCGGCAACACCACCAAGGCGATCACCAAGGGCATCGCGATCGCCACGGCCGTGCTCGCGGCGGCGGCGCTGTTCGGGTCGTACCGCGACGCGATCTTCACCGGCGCGCGGGAGGTCGGCGAGAAACTCAGCGGGGAGGGCGCCCCCATGAGTCTGATGATGGACATCTCGCAGCCCAACAACCTCGTGGGCCTCGTCGCCGGCGCGGCGGTCGTCTTCCTCTTCTCGGGGCTGGCGATCAACGCCGTGTCGCGGTCGGCTGGTTCCGTGGTCTACGAGGTGCGGCGGCAGTTCCGCGAGAAGCCCGGGATCATGGACTACAGCGAGAAGCCGGAGTACGGCAAGGTCGTCGACATCTGCACCAAGGACGCCCTGCGCGAGCTCGCCACCCCCGGTCTGCTGGCGGTGACGGCGCCCATCTTCATCGGGTTCACGCTCGGTGTCGGGGCGCTCGGCGCGTTCCTGGCGGGCGCGATCGGCGCGGGCACGCTGATGGCGGTGTTCCTCGCCAACTCCGGTGGCGCCTGGGACAACGCCAAGAAGCTCGTCGAGGACGGCCACCACGGCGGCAAGGGCGGCGAGGCCCACGCGGCGACCGTGATCGGAGACACGGTCGGCGACCCCTTCAAGGACACCGCGGGCCCGGCGATCAACCCGCTGCTGAAGGTCATGAACCTGGTGTCGCTGCTCATCGCGCCGGCGGTGATCAAGTTCTCCTACGGCCCGGACAAGAGCATCGGAGTGCGGATTCTGATCGCCGTCCTCGCGTTCCTCGTGATCGCGGGAGCGGTGTACGTGTCAAAGCGGCGCGGTATCGCCATGGGTGACGAAGACAACGCAGGATCGGCACCCAAGTCGGCCGATCCGGCGGTGGTTTCGTAGGGAGGTTTCCCAGCTCCGACTCAAGGTGCGGGCGGGCGGCGCGCGTTGACGCGTCGCCCGCCCGCGCTGTGTGGGTACACGATCACGCGTGAGCCTTATCTCGCTTGGTGCAAAAGGTTACAAAACGGTCTTAATAGACGTCTGGCGTGCGGTTGCCGTGCATCTGGCGTGTATGTTCCGGGGCCGAGAGCCATGGAAGGGACCAAACCGGTGAACAAGAAGCTCGCGGCCGCACTGTCCGGCGGTGCGGTACTGGTACTGGCGCTGTCGGGCTGCGGCGGCGACGACAGCAACGAGAAGCTGGACTCCTGGGCCAAGCAGGTCTGTGACGCCGTACAGCCGCAGGCCAAGAAGATCGAGTCGGCCAATGCCGCGATCCAGAAGGAGACCTCCGACAACAGCACGCCGGAGGACGTCCAGAAGACCGACGCACAGGCCTTCCAGGACATGTCCGACGCCTACAAGGCGATCGGGACCGCCGTGAACAAGGCCGGGGCCCCGGACGTCGAGAACGGTGAGAAGAAGCAGCAGGACGCGGTCAAGGAGCTCAACTCGATCTCCGCCTCGTACGCCTCGCTGAAGAAGCAGGTCGACGGGCTCGACACCAAGGACCAGGGCAAGTTCGCCGACGGCCTGAAGGACATCGCCACCGAGCTGGACAAGCTGAGCCAGAGCGGGAACAACGCCCTCAAGAACCTGGAGGAGGGCGAGGTCGGCCAGGCGATGGCCAAGCAGTCCAGCTGCAAGGCGGCCACGGCCTCGGCAGGGGCCACGCAGAGCTGAGGCCCCGAGCGGCGGGCAGCGCAGTACGCCGGTGCTACGGCTGAGCCGTAGGTGACGTGGGTGCCCGGCGTGCCGTACGGCGCGAACCCGTGCGCATCCCGGCACGGGCACGTGCGGCATCCGTACCGGCGGCCACAATGGGGGGCGTGAGTAACGCCAGCCAGTCACCCCTGCCCCCGCTGCCCGCCTCCGACCGTCCCGAAGCCGCCGCTCGGCTCCGGGACGCCCTGCTCGCGGCCTCCTTCACCGCCGACGGGCTGCTCGAACTGCTCGGCGCCCCCGCCTATGCGGCACTGGCCCGCAGCGAGACCGTGCCCGCGCTCCGGGCGACTCGCGGGGACACGCCCCTGGACATGCTCGTCCGGCTGTTCCTGCTCCAGCAGCCCGTGCCGCGGGCGCGCGTCGCGGAGGTCCTGCCTGTGGACGCCTGCCTGGAGAGCGGCTGGCTGGCCCGGGCCGGCGGGGACGAACTCGCCGCGACGGTGGACGTCCGGCCCTATGGCGGGCCGGACGGCGAGGACTGGTTCATCGTGTCGGACCTCGGCTGCGCGGTCGGCGGCGCCGGCGGGATCGGCCGGCGCGAGGAGGGCGTCGTCCTCGGAGTCGGCGGCGCCTCGATGACCCTCGCCGGCATCACCGTCCGCAGGCCCGTCGGCGCCGCGCTCGACCTCGGTACCGGCTCCGGCATCCAGGCCCTGCACGCCGCGCAGCACGCCACGCGCGTGGTGGCCACCGACCTCAACCCGCGTGCCCTGCGCATCACCGCCCTCACGCTGGCGCTGTCCGGCACCGCGTCCGCCGACCTGCGCGAGGGCTCCCTCTTCGAGCCCGTGCGCGGCGACGAGACGCATGACCTGATCGTCTCCAACCCGCCCTTCGTGATCTCGCCCGGCGCCCGGCTCACCTACCGCGACGGCGGGATGGGCGGGGACGATCTGTGCCGCACGCTCGTTCAACAGGCGGGCGACCGTCTGAACGAGGGCGGGTTCGCCCAGTTCCTCGCGAACTGGCAGCACGTGGAAGGGGAGGACTGGCAGGACAGGCTCAGGTCATGGGTGCCCCGGGGCTGCGACGCGTGGATCGTGCAGCGCGAGGTGCAGGACGTCAACCAGTACGCCGAGCTGTGGCTGCGTGACGCGGGCGACCACCAGGGCGACGCGGCGGAGTACCAGGCGCGGTACGACGCATGGCTCGACGAGTTCGAGGCGCGCAAGGTGAAGGCCGTCGGCTTCGGCTGGATCACCCTGCGCAGGACGAGCGCCGCCGTGCCCTCGCTCACGGTGGAGGAGTGGCCGCACCCGGTCGAGCAGCCGCTCGGCGACACGATCCGGGCCCACTTCGACCGGCTCGACCACCTGCGCGACCACGACGACGCCGCGCTGCTCGAAGGGCACTTCCGCCTCGCCGCCGAGATCGTGCAGGAGCAGGTCGGGCTGCCCGGCGCGGAGGACCCCGAGCACGTCGTGCTCCGCCAGAACCGCGGCATGCGCCGGGCGACCCGGGTGGACACGGTCGGTGCGGGCTTCGCGGGCGTGTGCGACGGCACGATGAGCGCGGGCCGCATCCTCGACGCCATCGCCCAGCTGATCGGGGAGGACCCGGTGCTGCTGCGCGACCGCACACCGGCCCAGATCCGGCTGCTGGTCGAGCAGGGGTTCCTGGAGCCGGTCCGCTGAGCGGACTGCCGAGGGGGCGACCCGGGGCCGTGGAAGCGGCTCGCCAACAAATTCGAGTCGATTTGAACACCTCGTCCGAGACGGTTCGTGAGGAACCGGACGACCTTGATCCGCCCCTGTGTCGCCCCGCCGTTCACCTCGGGTTCGCCTGCCCGCCGCCCGCGCGTGTCAGCCTCCCGTGGCTGGGGATGCGCGGACAGGGGAAAAGGGGCGCGGCGGGTCATGGAGAGTGCACCGGCGATCTTCGCGGGAGCGGTGTTCTCCCTGTTCGGAGGCGGACTGCTGGCGTGGACGGTGACACGCGCGCGTCAGGCCCGGCCCGTCGCAGAGGGGGTGCGGCCGGTCACGTCCGCGACCTTCGCAGCCCTCGTCGCGGTGCTCGCCCTGACGGCCGGAACCTGGTGCTTCACCCGCCTCTGAGACCCCCTCCGGCGACGTGCCCGCGGGTGACCGGGGCGTCGCACCGCGTACGGGGCAGGGCCTGCTCCCGCTACGCCGGGCGGCAGGATTGGTGGTAGTCGGGTTACCGTTCGAGTGGCCGTTGCGGGCTTTTCCCGTTTGACACGGGGGCGGGATGTACCGTCACACTCCGCAGCGTCACCACGTACCCAGCCCCGGTAAGCGACTCCGGGGAGGCCCCAGCGTCGACCGGAGAGAAGAGCGAAGTTGTCCCCGACCAGCGAGACCGCGAAGGGCGGCCGCCGACTCGTCATCGTCGAGTCGCCTGCCAAGGCGAAGACGATCAAGGGCTATCTCGGCCCCGGCTACATCGTCGAGGCGAGCGTCGGGCACATCCGCGACCTTCCCAACGGCGCCGCCGAGGTGCCCGAGAAGTACACCGGCGAGGTCCGTCGCCTCGGTGTGGACGTCGAACACGACTTCGCGCCGATCTATGTGGTCAACGCCGACAAGAAGGCGCAGGTCAAGAAGCTCAAGGACCTGCTGAAGGAGTCCGACGAACTCTTCCTCGCCACCGATGAGGACCGCGAGGGCGAGGCCATCGCCTGGCACCTCCAGGAAGTGCTCAAGCCCAAGGTCCCGGTCAAGCGCATGGTCTTCCACGAGATCACCAAGGCCGCGATCCAGGCCGCCGTGGCCAACCCGCGTCAGCTCAACCAGAAGCTCGTCGACGCCCAGGAGACCCGCCGCATCCTCGACCGCCTCTACGGCTACGAGGTCTCGCCGGTCCTGTGGAAGAAGGTCATGCCGCGTCTGTCGGCCGGCCGCGTCCAGTCGGTCGCCACACGTCTCGTGGTGGAGCGGGAACGCGAGCGCATCGCCTTTCGTTCGGCTGAGTACTGGGACCTGACGGGCACCTTCGCGACCGGCCGCGCGGGAGACTCGTCGGACCCGTCGTCGCTGGTCGCGCGCCTGCAGACCGTCGACGGCAGGCGGGTCGCGCAGGGCCGCGACTTCGACTCCCTGGGACAACTGAAGAGCGCGAACACCCTCCACCTCGACGAGGCGAACGCCCGCGCCCTGGCCGCCGCCCTGGAGCAGACGCGGTTCGCCGTCCGCTCCGTCGAGTCCAAGCCGTACCGCCGCTCGCCGTATGCCCCGTTCCGTACGACGACGCTGCAGCAGGAGGCCAGCCGCAAGCTCGGCTTCGGCGCGAAGGCCACCATGCAGATCGCGCAGAAGCTGTACGAGAACGGCTACATCACCTACATGCGTACGGACTCCACGACCCTGAGCGACACGGCGGTCTCCGCCGCCCGCGCCCAGGTCACGCAGCTGTACGGCGCCGACTACCTGCCGCCGCAGCCGAGGACGTACGCCGGGAAGGTCAAGAACGCGCAGGAGGCCCACGAGGCGATCCGCCCCTCGGGTGATCGTTTCCGCACTCCCGCCGAGACCGGACTGACCGGTGACCAGTTCAAGCTGTACGAGCTGATCTGGAAGCGGACCGTCGCTTCCCAGATGAAGGACGCGACCGGCAACAGCGTCACGGTGAAGATCGGCGGCACGGCGGCCGACGGCCGGGACGTCGAGTTCAGCGCGTCCGGCAAGACGATCACCTTCCACGGCTTCCTGAAGGCCTACGTCGAGGGCGCCGACGACCCGAACGCGGAGCTCGACGACCGCGAGCGCCGGCTGCCGCAGGTCTCCGAGGGCGACGCCCTGAGCGCCCAGGAGATCACAGTCGACGGGCACGCCACCAAGCCCCCGGCCCGCTACACCGAGGCTTCCCTGGTCAAGGAGCTGGAAGAGCGCGAGATCGGCCGCCCGTCGACGTACGCGTCGATCATCGGCACGATCCTGGACCGCGGCTACGTGTTCAAGAAGGGCACGGCCCTGGTGCCGTCCTTCCTGTCCTTCGCCGTGGTCAACCTTCTGGAGAAGCACTTCGGGCGGCTCGTCGACTACGACTTCACCGCCAAGATGGAGGACGACCTCGACCGCATCGCCCGCGGTGAGGCGCAGTCCGTGCCGTGGCTGAAGCGGTTCTACTTCGGAGAGGGCACGGTCAGCGGCGGCGCGGCCGACGCCGGCAACGGCGACGGCGACCACCTCGGCGGCCTCAAGGAGCTGGTGACGGACCTGGGCGCGATCGACGCGCGCGAGGTGTCGTCGTTCCCGGTGGCCAACGACATCGTGCTGCGGGTCGGCCGCTACGGGCCGTACATCGAGCGCGGCGAGAAGGACACCGAGCAGCACCAGCGCGCCGACATCCCCGACGACCTGGCGCCCGACGAGCTGACCGTCGACCTCGCGGAGGAACTGCTCGCCAAGCCGAGCGGCGACTACGAGCTGGGCACGGACCCGGCCACCGGCCACACGATCGTCGCCAAGGACGGCCGCTACGGCCCGTACGTCACGGAGGTCCTCCCCGAGGGCACCCCGAAGACGGGCAAGAACGCGGTCAAGCCGCGCACGGCGTCCCTGTTCAAGACGATGTCCCTCGACACGGTGACCCTCGACGACGCCCTGAAGCTGATGTCGCTGCCGCGTGTCGTCGGCGCCGACGCCGAGGGCCAGGAGATCACCGCCCAGAACGGCCGCTACGGCCCGTACCTGAAGAAGGGCACGGACTCGCGCTCCCTCCAGGCCGAGGAGCAGCTCTTCACGATCACGCTGGAGGAGGCGCTGGCGATCTACGCCCAGCCCAAGCAGCGTGGCCGGGCGGCGGCCAAGCCGCCGCTGAAGGAGCTGGGCACCGACCCGGTCAGTGAGAAGCCGGTCGTGGTCAAGGACGGCCGCTTCGGCCCGTACGTCACCGACGGGGAGACCAACGCGACCCTGCGCTCCGGCGACAGCGTCGAGGACATCACCCCGGAGCGCGGTTACGAGCTGCTGGCCGAGAAGCGCGCCAAGGGGCCGGCGAAGAAGACCGCGAAGAAGGCGGCCAAGAAGGCGCCGGCGAAGAAGACGACGACGGCCAAGAAGACCGCGGCGAAGAAGACCACGACCGCGAAGAAGACGACGGCGAAGAAGACGACGGCGAAGAAGACCACCGCGAAGAAGACGGCCGCCAAGACGGCGACCGCCGCCAAGTCCGCGGAGGACTGAGGCCGTTCGATTCCTGAGCGAAGCCGGACCTCCGCGTCCGGATCTTCGCCCGGGGTTCGGAAAGCGAACGCCCCGGCAACACTTCGGTGTCGGGGCGTGCGCATGCCAGGCCGCGCCCTCCAGGGTGTCGGTGGCTCCCGATAGGCTGAACGCATGACGCGAGCCGATCACCCAACGGCCCCTCAGCCCGCCCCCGACGACGCCCTGGTCGCGGACTCCCGCGAGCGTGCCGTCCGCGCCCTGCTGCGACGACCGCAGCTGAAGCGGTTGTGGAGCGCACAGCTCGTGGGTGGCGTGGGAGACACCCTCGCCCTTCTCGTACTGGTCCTCCTGGCCCTACAGGCGGCCGTCGCCGAAGGCTCGTTCGGGGGCGGCTACCGGGGCGCGGCGTTCGCAGTGGCGACCGTTTTCGGGGTGCGCATCCTCGCGACGCTGCTGTTCGGGGCCGTTCTGCTGGGGCCGCTCACCGCGCTCACCTCGCAGGACGGCCCGCTCGACCGCCGCTGGACCATGGTGGGCGCCGACGGCGTGCGCGCCGCGCTGCTCATCGTCGCGCCCCTGTGGATCGACTGGACGGCCGAGAACGCACTGGCCGTCCTGCTCGTCACGGCCTTCGTGATGGGGGTCGCCGAGCGGTTCTGGACGGTGTGCCGCGAGAGCGCGGCCCCCGCGCTGCTCCCCGCCCCGCCGCCGGAGGGCGCCACGGTCCGGCCGCTGCCCGACCACATGGACACCCTGCGCCGTCTGTCGCTGCGCACCGGCTTCGTGGCGATCCCCCTCGCGGCCGTCGCCCTGGTCGTCGCGGCCCTGCTCAACAACCTGCTGGGCGCCGGCATCGACTGGTTCGGCCAGCACCAGGCGGCCCTCGCCTCCTACGTGGCCGCAGGCCTGTTCGCCGCGTCCCTGTCCGTGCTGACCTTCCTTGAACTGCCCGGCACACGCACCCCCCGCGCGCGCTCGCCGCTGGAGGGGCTGCGCCGCCCGAAGACCGGCACCGGCTCCGACAAGGGCCGCACCGGCGCGATGCCGCTGCTGGTCCTGTCCTGCGCGGCCGTCGCCGCCGCGGTGTCGGCCGCCGTCGCCGTCGCCGTGCTGCATGCCAAGGACCTGGGCGGCGGCCCGGTCCTCTACGGCCTGTTCGTGGCCGCACTGACCGGCGGGGTCGTCGTCGGCATCCGTACGGCGCCCGCCCTGATGCCCGCGCTGTCGCGCCGCCGGCTGCTCGCGCTGACGATCGCCTTCACCGGCGTCGCCCTGCTGGCCGCCGGGCTGGTCCCGGACGTCACGACCGTGCTGCTGATCCTCGCGCTGGCCGGCGTCGGCGCGGGCCTGTCCGCCAACATCGGGCACACCCTGCTCGACCAGGAGACCGAGGAGTACCGGCGCTCCCGCACGACGGAGCACCTGCACGCGGTCGTCCGTGTCTGCGTGGCGCTCGGCGCCGTGATCGCCCCGCTGGTGGCGGCGGCGATCGGACCGCACCGGCTGGAGAGCGGCAAGTTCGTCTTCGCGCACGGCGGCGCGGCCTTCACCCTCATGCTGACCGGCGCCCTGCTGCTGCCCGTCGCCGCGCTGGTGCTGGCCAAGGTCGACGACCGCTCCGGCGTGCCGCTGCGGCAGGACCTGAAGGACGCGCTGCTCGGCGGCGACGACCCCCAGCAGGGGGCCGCGGCCTCCGGCTTCTTCATCGCCCTGGAAGGCGGCGACGGTGCCGGCAAGTCGACGCAGGCCGAGGCGCTCGCCGAGTGGATCCGCGCCAAGGGCCACGAGGTCGTCCTGACGCGCGAGCCGGGGGCGACGCCGGTGGGCAAGCGGCTGCGGTCGATCCTGCTGGACGTGTCGAGCGCGGGCCTGTCGCACCGCGCGGAGGCACTGCTGTACGCGGCCGACCGGGCCGAGCACATCGACACCGTCGTGCGGCCCGCCCTGGAGCGTGGCGCGGTCGTCATCTCCGACCGGTACATCGACTCGTCCGTCGCCTACCAGGGCGCCGGCCGTGATCTCTCGCCGACCGAGATCGCCCGGATCAACCGCTGGGCGACGAACGGGCTGGTGCCGCACCTGACCGTGCTGCTGGACGTGGACCCGGAGACCGCGCGTGAGCGGTTCACCGAGGCGCCGGACCGGCTGGAGTCGGAGCCCGCGGAGTTCCACGCGCGCGTGCGGGCCGGTTTCCTCACCCTGGCCGCCGCCGACGCCGGGCGCTACCTGGTGGTGGACGCCGGTCAGGAGCCCGAGGCCGTCACGACGGTCATCCGGCACCGGCTCGACCAGGTGCTGCCGCTGTCCGAGGCCGAGATCAAGGCCCAGGAGGAAGCGCGGAAGAAGGCCGAGGAGGAGGCCCGCCGCAAGGCCGAGGAGGAGGCCGCCCGCAAGGCCGAGGAAGAGCGCCTGGAGCGCGAGCGCCAGGAGCAGCTCGCCAAGCTGCGCGCCGAGGAGGAGGAGCGCAAGCGCCGCGAGCTGGAGGAGGCGCAGCGCCGTGAGGCCGAACGGCAGGCGGAGGAGGCCCGGCGCCGGGCCGAGGAAGCGCAGCGGAAGGCCGAGGAGGAGCGGGCCCGGCTGCTCGCGGAGGAGAAGGCCCGCGCCGAGGAGGAGGCCCGCCGCAAGGCCGAGGAGGAACGGCGCCGCAAGCAGGCCGAGGAGGAGGCGCGGCTGCGTGCCGAGGCCGAGGCGCTCCGCCTGGAGAAGCAGCGCAAGGCCGAGGCGGCGCTGCTGCGGGCCGAGGAGGCCCGCCGGCTCGCGGAGGCGGCTGCCGCCGCGGCGGAGGCCGGGCCGAAGCGCTCCGCTCCGAAGAGCTCACCCACGCAGGGCGGCGCGCCCGCCGCGCCCGCTCAGGACGCGGCGACCGTGCCCACCCCGGTGGTGACACGGGGCGGTGCGGGGGACGACACGACCGTGCTGCGCCCGGTGCGGGACGACGAGCAGGGTGCGGGCCGGTCCTCCGGGGAGTCCGAGGCCGAGGTGACGGCGGAGCTGCCGATGCCGCCGTCGGCCGGGGAACAGACGGAGGTCCTGCCGCCGGTCGCGCCGCGCGCCGGGGACGAGACCGAGGTCCTGCCGCCGGTCCGCGACCGGGACGCCTCCGGAGCGGCCGACGAGACGGCGGTCCTGCCTCCGGTGCGCCCGGGGGACTCCGAGGAGACGGCCGTCCTGCCGCCGGTGCGCGGGGACGGACCGGCGGACCGGGTTCCGCCCGGGTACTTCCGGAAGGACGCCCCGGACGCCCGGCCCGACGGCACCGAGGACCGCACGCGGGAGATGCCCCAGGTCGACGCCGACGGGACGCCGCGCCGCCGCCGGTCCGACTGGGCCGAGGAGACGCCGCTGGACGACCTGCCCTCGCTGGCGGACGAGCTGCTCGGACCGCACGACGACGAGCCGGACGACCGGCGCGGACGCCGGGGCAGGGGCGGTCGGGGGCGCTGACGCCTCCGGCGGACCGCCGCGGGAACCCGCCCCCGCTGCGAGCCGGGTGGGGGCGGCAGGCGATGTCAGTGGTCGCCCCCACAATGGATCTCGCAACGCGGAACGTGACGGAAGGGCGGCGTGACCCATGACCGTGTGGGACGACCTCGTCGGGCAGGAGAGGGTGAGCGAGCAGCTGGCCGCTGCCGCCCGGGACGCCGACGCCCTGGTCACGGCGGCCACCACCGGCACCCCGCCGCCCGAGGCGTCGAAGATGACGCACGCGTGGCTGTTCACAGGCCCCCCCGGCGCCGGGCGGAACCAGGCGGCGCGCGCGTTCGCGGCGGCCCTCCAGTGCGTCAGCCCCGACCGCGCCCTCGGCGGCTCCCCGGGCTGCGGCTTCTGCGACGGCTGCCACACGGCACTGATCGGCACGCACGCCGACGTCACCACCGTCGCCGCGGTCGGCACACAGATCCTCGCCGACGACATGCGCGACACCGTCCGCAAGTCGTTCACCTCGCCGGCGAACGGCCGCTGGCAGATCATCCTCGTCGAGGACGCCGAGCGGCTGAACGAGAAGTCCGCCAACGCCGTCCTCAAGGCGGTGGAGGAGCCCGCCCCCCGCACGGTGTGGCTGCTGTGCGCCCCCTCCATCGAGGACGTCCTGCCGACCATCCGCTCCCGCTGCCGCCACCTGAACCTGAGCACGCCCAGGGTCGACGCCATCGCCGACATGCTCGTCCGTCGCGAGGGCATCGAGCCGGACGTTGCCGCCGCGGCGGCCCGGGCGACCCAGGGCCACGTCGAGCGGGCGCGCCGCCTGGCCACCGACCCGGCCGCGCGCGCCCGTCGTGCCGCCGTGCTCAGGCTGCCGCTGCGCGTCGAGGACATCGGCGGCGCGCTCAAGGCCGCGCAGGAGCTCGTCGACGCGGCCGCCGAGGACGCCAAGCAGCTCGCGGAGGAGACGGACTCCAAGGAGACCGAGGAGCTGAAGGCCGCGCTCGGTGCCGCGCAGGGCGGCCGCATGCCCCGGGGCACCGCAGGCGTGATGAAGGACCTGGAGGACAAGCAGAAGCGCCGCAGAACGCGCACGCAGCGTGACAGCCTCGACCTCGCCCTGACCGACCTCACGGCCTTCTACCGCGACGTCCTCGCCCTCCAGCTCGGCTCGCGCGTGGCCATCGCCAACGCGGACGCCGAGGACGCCCTGGAGCGCCTCGCCCGGGGCAGCTCCCCGGAGTCCACCCTCCGCCGCATCGAGGCGATCGCCGCGTGCCGCGACGCCCTCGACCGCAACGTGGCGCCGCTGCTCGCGGTGGAGGCGATGACGATGGCACTCAGAGCGGGCTGAGCAACCGGCAGGACACCCGGGACGGACATGCGGTTGACGCCGTAACTCGTACGAGGCACGACAAGCACGCACGGCACTCATTCCGTCGCCCAGAGTTACGCTCGCTGGATGTACACACGGCGCACCCCCCGCTCCGCCTCCGGCTCCGGCGGTCTCCACCGCAGGACACGAAACCGGGCCAAGACCGCCGCAGGACTCCTCGCCACGGCCGCGCTGCTCGTCTCCGCCTGCTCCTCCGGCAGCGCGACGACGTCCGCCGCCTCCGCGGCGGCGGAGGCGGCACTGGTCGCACTGCCGCAGGCCACGCCTGCGGCGCTCTCGTCGTACTACGGGCAGAAGCCGGCCTGGCGCGGCTGCGGTGTCCCCGGCTTCGAGTGCGCCACCCTCAAGGCGCCGCTCGACTACGCCGAGCCGTCCTCCGGCGACATCCGGCTGGCCCTCACCCGCAAGAAGGCCACGGGGCCCGGCAAGCGGCTGGGTTCGCTGCTCGTGAACCCGGGTGGGCCGGGCGGCTCGGCGATCGGCTACGTCCAGGCGTACGCGGGCATCGGCTACCCGGCCGAGGTGCGGGCCCGCTACGACATGGTGGCGGTCGACCCGCGCGGCGTGGCCCGCAGCGAACCCGTCGAGTGTCTGGACGGGCCGGGCATGGACAGGTACACGCAGACGGACGCCACGCCCGACGACGGCAGGGAGACGGACGGGCTGGTCGCGGCGTACCGGGCGTTCGCCGAGGGCTGCGGCGCGGACGCGCCCCGGCTGCTGCGCCATGTCTCCACCGTGGAGGCGGCCCGGGACATGGACATCGTGCGGGCGGTGCTCGGCGACGAGAAGCTGAACTTCGTCGGCGCTTCCTACGGCACCTTCCTCGGGGCGACGTACGCCGGGCTCTTCCCGGACCGGGCGGGCCGGCTGGTGCTGGACGGCGCGATGGACCCGTCGCTGCCGGCCCGGCGGCTGAACCTGGAGCAGACGGCGGGCTTCGAGACGGCGTTCCGGTCCTTCGCGAAGGACTGCGTACGGCAGCCGGACTGCCCCCTGGGCGGCAAGGGCACCACGCCCGAGCGGGTCGGCGCGAACCTCAAGGCGTTCTTCGAGAAGCTCGACACACGGCCCGTCCCCACCGCCGACGGCGACGGCCGCAAGCTCACCGAGTCCCTCGCCACGACGGGCGTGATCGCGGCCATGTACGACGAGGGTTCCTGGGAGCAGCTGCGCGAGGCGCTGACGTCCGCGATGAAGGAGAACGACGGCTCCGGACTCCTGGTCCTCTCCGACGGCTACTACGAGCGGGACGCCGACGGCGCCTACAGCAACCTGATGTTCGCCAACGCGGCGGTGAACTGCCTGGACCTCCCGGCCTCCTTCGACACCCCCGACGAGGTGCGCGGGGCGCTGCCCGAGTTCCGGAAGGCGTCGCCGGTCTTCGGTGAGGGCCTGGCGTGGGCGGCCCTGAACTGCGCGTACTGGCCGGTGCACGCCACGGGCGAGCCGCACCGCATCGAGGCGAAGGGCGCGGCGCCCATCGTCGTGGTGGGCACGACCCGGGACCCGGCGACCCCGTACCGCTGGGCGCAGGCCCTGGCCGGCCAGCTCTCCTCGGCCCGCCTCCTCACGTACGAGGGCGACGGCCACACGGCCTACGGCCGCGGCAGCTCCTGCATCGACCGGACGATCAACGCCTACCTGCTGCGCGGCACCCCGCCCACGGACGGAAAGCGCTGCTCATAGCCTTGCCCCCGGCCCCGGAGGGCCCGCCTCCGGGGCTGGTGCGGAGCACCCTTCGAAACTGTGTAGACTTACCGTCGTTGCTGATCGCACCATAGTGCGGACAGCGCGCCGCCTTAGCTCAGATGGCCAGAGCAACGCACTCGTAATGCGTAGGTCTCGGGTTCGAATCCCGAAGGCGGCTCCATCTAACCCCCCGGGTCATGCCTTTGACCCGGGGGTTTTTCTGTCCTTGCTGTCTGATCCGGGTGACCCGCGACGGCCTCCCTCGTTTTGCGTCATCGGCCGGCCTGGACGGCTTCCTGCGAAGCCCGCGTCTTGCTCGCCTTCACCTGGATGACGGTGACAACGGGGGCGACCGGAGTGAGGAAGGCGGCGGGAAGGCCGAGCGGGGTCACCGGCAGCCATTCCTGCGCGAGGCCGCCGAGCCCACCGCCCAGGGCTGCGTCCAGGAAGGCCGCGGAGGAGTTGAGGCCGAAGAGGACCGGAGCCGAGGCGGGAGCAAAGCTGACCAGCCGCCGAGTCGTGGACCATGGCCAAGACGGGCCTGTCGGTGTTCATCGGCCGCTCGGCTGACGGCTCCCTGGAGGCGTCCTGGAGTACGCGGTCTCGCTGTGCGACGCGGCGACCGTGGTGCGGGTGCGGGTGCGGGAGCAGTTCACCGGCCCGCGCGTCCGGCGGGACTACTCGCGCATGCCCGCCAGCTCCACCGGCCGGGTGCGCAGGGCGAACGACGCGGGCAGGGTGGCCGCGAGGACCGCGAGGAAGGCGCTCGCGGCGATCACCGCACCCACCGTGGGCCAGGGCACCACGATCGCGGAGCGCACGTCGAGCAGGCCGAGGGCGGTGCGGACGCCGAGCAGGTTCACCGCCGAGACGGCCGCGCCGAGCACCGCGCCGACCACCACGACCATCACCGACTCGACGGCGACCAGGCGCAGCACCTGGGTCTTCGTCGCGCCCGTCAGGCGCAGCGCGGCGAGGTCGCGGACCCGGTCCGTGGTGGCCATGACCAGCGTGTTGGCCAGCGCGATGCCCGTGTAGACCAGGGCGATGGCGAGGATCATCAGCAGGCCGAGCCGGGTGGACTCGCTGGAGCGCGGGTAGTGCTCGTCGATCCACTGCCCGGCGCCGAGCACCTCGACGCCGCTCGCCTCGCCCGCGGCGCGCAACCGCCGGTCGACGGCGGCCCGGTCCGCGCCGGCGGCGACCTTCACGTCGACGCGGTCGACGCCCGCGCCGGCGGCGTTGCGGGCCGTGAGGTACACGCCGTTGTCGCCGGTGCCGATCCCGAGGACCGCGGCGATCCTGAGGTCCACCTTGCGGCCGTCGCCCAGCCAGACGGGCACCCGGTCGCCGACGCGGGTGGTCAGCCATTCCTCGTTGACGACGATGCTGTCGTCGTCGAGGTCGGCCAGTTCTCCTGCGACGACGGGGAGTTCGGACACCGCGGACAGCTCCGTGCCGCTGTCGACGGCGCGGGCCTCGGAGCGGACGAGGGCGGTGCCCTCCTCCAGGACGGTCACCCCGGTCGAGCGGGACGTGCTGACCGTGACGCCGGGGACGTCACGGGCCGCCCGGACGAACCCGGCGGGCAGCGCCCGGCCGGCGTCGCCCGACGAGACCACGTAGTCGGCGCGCGTCTGGGTGCGGGCCTCGGAGGCCTTGGCCTCGTTGATGGTGGCGGTCGTGCCCATCAGGGAGCAGGCGAGCGCCACCGTGATGATGACCGGCGCGGCCACGGCCGCCGTCCGGCGCACCCCCGCCGCCGCGTTCTCCCGCGCCAGCATGCCCACGGCGCCCGGCAGCCGGGCGGGCAGCCAGGTCAGCAGCCGGGTCAGCGGCCGCACCAGCAGCGGCGCGAGCAGCGCCGTCGCCACGATGAGCAGCATCGGCTGGGTGATGTACGTCTTGCGCTTCAGCACGTCGCCGGGGTTGTCCACCAGCGCCGTGACGAGCAGGCCGAGGCCGGTGAGCAGCACGGCGGCGGCCACCAGGAGGCGGCTGACCGGCATGGTGCCGCTGTCGACGGCGGACTCCCGCAGCGCCGCCGTCGGGCCGGTCCGGCCCGCGCGGATGGACGCGACGACGACGCCGCACAGGGCCACGGTCAGGCCGGTCCAGAAGGCGACATGGAGCGGCCAGGTCTGCTCACCGATCCGGAACCACGTCGGGGCGAGGCCCTCTCCCGACATCCACGAGGCGAGCCGCGGCGCGGCCCACCGGCCCAGCCGGCACCCCGCACCCGATGCGAGCACCCCGATCACCAGGGCCTCGGCGTAGACCAAGCGCCGCACTTGACCGGGTGTCGCGCCCGCCATCCGCAGCAGTCCGAACTCCCGCCTGCGCTGCGCCACCGCGAAGGTGAACGTCGAGGCGACCACGAACACCGACACGAACGCGGTGATGCCGGCCGCCGTGCCGAGCAGGGCGTTCACGGAGACCAGGGCCTGCTCGTCGCGGTCCGGGTCGGGGTCGGCGCGCCGCCGGTCGTCGCCGGCGAGGACGGTCATGCCCGAGCCGGTGCCGAGCGCCGCGCGGACGGCGGCCGGGTCGGCGTCCACCGTCACCCGGTCGATGCGCGGGGAGAGGCGTGCGGCCTCGGCGGCGGTGAAGAACACCGCCGACTCGAAGCCGGCCGCGGGTACCGTGCCGACCACGGTGCGGGTGCCGGCGCCCTCGGGCGTGACGACCTGGATCCGGTCCCCGGCGCGCACCGGCGCGCCGGGCCCGGTCGTGACGACGACTTCGCCGGGCGACGTGGGGGCGCGTCCGGAGGTGAGACGGTACGGCGTGGCCGCCGCGATGGCCCACGAGTGGCCCACGAGTGCGGTGTCCGCGCCGGTCAGCCGGTCCGCGTCCGGCACCGAGACGGGGAACGTACGGTCCTCGGTGACGGGGCCCACCGTGGCCAGCCCGGCGGCCAGCTTCTCCGGAACCGCACGGGGGTTGGTCAGCGCCGACGTCCGCACCCCGATCGGGGTTTCGGCCTTCACCTCGTCCGTGCCCTGCACCACGACCCGCGCCTCCGCGAAGCGTTCGGTGCCCCGCTTCGGCGCGTCGAACGTCGCCGCGAGCGCGAGGCCCGTGGTGGCGATGAGGCCGACCCCGAGTGCGAGCGCGACGAACGAACCGACGAACGTGACCCAGCGGGTGCGCATCCCGCGCAGCGCGAGACTCAGCACGACGCCACCGCCGTGGCCTTCGACGGGACGGCGCTCATGGCGGTCATCCGCTGGGCGACCTGCTCCGCCGTCGGCGTGTACAGCTCGCCCTGGACCGTGCCGTCGGCGAGGAAGAGCACCCGGTCCGCGGAGGAGGCGGCGACCGGGTCGTGCGTCACCATGATCACCGTCTGGCCGCGGTCGACCATCGTCCGCAGCAGCTTCAGCACCTCGCGGCTCGTGGAGGAGTCCAGGGCGCCCGTCGGCTCGTCGCCGAACAGCACCTCCGGCTTGGTGACCAGGGCGCGGGCGAGCGCCACGCGCTGCTGCTGGCCGCCCGACATCTCGCTGGGCCGGTGCCCGGCGCGCTCGCGCAGGCCGACCTGCTCCAGGACGTTCAGGACTTCGGACCGCCTGGGGCGGCGGCCCGCGAGCCGCAGCGGCAGTCCGACGTTCTGCTCGGCGGTCAGCGCGGGCAGCAGGTTGAAGGCCTGGAAGACGAACCCGATGCGCCGTCGGCGCAGCAGCGTCAGCTTCTTCTCACTCAGCCGGGTCAGATCGGTCTCCCCGAGGAAGACCTGGCCCCCGGTCGGCCGGTCGAGCCCCGCCGTGCACTGCAACAGGGTCGACTTGCCGGAGCCCGAAGGGCCCATCACGGCGGTGAAGGTACCCCGCGGGATGTCGAGGCTGACCTGGTCGAGGGCGGTGACCGCGTTGTCGCCTGTCCCGTAGGACCGGGTCACGGAGCGGAGCCGGACGGCTGCTTGATTCATGGTGTCCACTCAACCGGGCCCGCTCGACGGTGACATCGCAGCGGGACGGAGTCTTGGGGGTGGAGGTAGCTCCACCCTCCTGTGCACGATGGCTGCACCGGCACGGAAATGCAGAGCGTCAGCAGCGTCAGCCACACGGGCACAGCCGCCAACTGGCCCTGGGCCCAGCCCATTTCGGGCATCTCGCAGTGCCGTCCCCCCCCCGTCGTCCGGGGCCTTGCAGCAGACCGCGCGGGGGCGCCCGGCACATCGCAGCCAGGTCCAGTCCTGCCCGGTAGCCGTGCCCACCCCGATGGTGGAGCTAGCTGGGTGGTCCGGGCCGGAAAGGTCTCATAACGTGCGGCGCATGCACCCCCCGACGATCTGGACCCGGCTCCACCTGCGCCGCTACGTACGCAGCGGCTGGCCGTGGCGCGCCGCGCTGTACCTGCTCAGCAGTGTGGTCCTCGGCGTGGTCACCCTGCTCGCACTCGTGCTGCTCGCCGTGGCGGGCAGCGTGCTCACCGTGGTCGTCGTCGGCCTCCCGCTGCTGCTCGTCCTCGTCCTCACCGGGGTGCCGCTGGCCTCGGTCGAGCGCAGCCGGCTGCGTCTGATCGACAGCGAGCCGCTCGCCGATCCGCACCGCGAACCCGACCGCACCGGTCTCACCGCCTGGCTGCGCACCCGGCTCCAGGAACGCGCCACCTGGCGCGAGCTCGGCTACGCGGTGCTCTTCGGCTTCCTGCTGTGGCCCCTCGAAGCGCTGGTCGTGGGCTCGGTCCTGCTCGTGTGCGGCGGGCTGCTCGCGACGCCGGTGATGCTGGCGGTCGACGGCGAGGAGGCGCGGGTGCTCAAGATGTGGATCGTGGACAGCCGGCCCGGGGCGCTCGCGGCGGCGCTCGCCGGGCTGCTGCTGATGCCCGTCTTCGCCTACCCGCTCGGGGCGATCGCCGCGGGCCGGGCCGCCCTGACCCGCTTCCTGCTGGCCTCGCCGACCGGCGAACTGAACTCGAAGATCAAGGAGCTGGGGCGCTCCCGGGTCCGTCTCGTGGACGCCTTCGAGACGGAGCGGCGCCGCATCGAGCGCGATCTGCACGACGGAGCGCAGCAGCGGCTCGTCGCCCTGTCCATGACGCTGGGCCTGGCCCGCCTCGACGCGGCGGACGGCCCGCTCGGCCCGCTGCTCGCCAAGGCGCAGGAGGAGGCGGCCACCGCCCTCGTCGAGATCAGGGAGCTGATCCGCGGCATCCATCC
This sequence comes from Streptomyces sp. SID5643, assembly GCF_009872555.1. NCBI lineage: Bacteria > Bacillati > Actinomycetota > Actinomycetes > Kitasatosporales > Streptomycetaceae > Streptomyces > Streptomyces sp. SID5643. The sequence continues at coordinate 83,533 of NZ_WWIC01000369.1, read as the reverse complement.
CCAGGTCCTCACCGACCGGGGCCTGGTGGCGGCCGTGGAGGATCTCGCGGACCGGTCGGCGATCCCCGTCGACGTGGACCTCGACCTGCCGGTCCGGCCGCCGGAGGCGATCGAGACGGCCGTGTACTTCGCGGTCAGCGAGGCCCTCGCCAACGTCGCCAAGCACAGCGGCGCGAGCCGGGCCGTGGTGCGGGGCGGCCTGGAGAACGGGCAGCTGACCGTGGAGGTCGAGGACGACGGTCTCGGGGGCGCGGACACCGGGCGGGGGACGGGTCTCCAGGGCGTCGCCGATCGCGTCTCGGTCCTCGACGGCCGCCTGCTGGTGTCCAGTCCGGTCGGCGGGCCCACCGTGTTCCGCCTGCTGGTACCCTGCTCAACCCCCTGAGACGACCGCATGATTGAGGAACTGATGCTGCGCATCGTGCTGGCCGAGGACAGCGTCCTGCTCCGCGAAGGACTCGTCGGCCTCATGGAGCGCTTCGGGCACCAGGTGGTCGCAGCGGTGGGTTCCGCGGACGAGCTCACCGACGCGGTCGCCGCACACGAACCCGACATCGTGGTGACCGACGTACGGATGCCGCCCGGCTTCTCCGACGAGGGTCTGCGTGCCGCGATCGCCCTGCGCCGTCGCCGGCCCGGACTGCCGATCCTGGTCCTCAGCCAGTACATCCAGCGGTCCTACGCCGAGGACCTGCTCGACTCCTCCGACGGCACGGGCGTTGGCTACCTCCTGAAGGAACGGATCGGCCACGTCGAGGAGTTCGTCGACGCGGTGCACCGGGTCGCGGAGGGCGGCACGGTCGTCGACCCCGAGGTGGTGCGCCAGCTGATCAGGCACCGGCGCGACCCGCTGGCCCGGCTCACCGCGCGGGAGCAGGAGGTGCTCGCGCTGATGGCGGAGGGCAAGTCCAACGCGTCGATCGCCGCGGCCATGGTGGTGAGCGAGGGCACCGTCAGCAAGCACTTCGGCTCCATCCTCACCAAGCTCGACCTCTCCCTCGACGACACGACCAACCGCAGGGTCCTCGCGGTCCTCGCCTACCTGCGCGGCCGCCCCGGGGTGGAAACGGCCTAGACAGCCGGGCCCACACGACCGTCCGAACCGCCCAGTCCGGGCTGGTCCGGCGGGGCACGGATCGCCTGTGCCGCCGGAGCCGTCCGGGTCCCTGGGTCGCCGGGGTCGGGCCGGGGGGCGGCCGGCGCTCCGCCGCACCCCGGGCCGGACGGCAGCCGGCCCGGGACGGGCGTGTGGCTCAGCTGCTGGTCTCCCGCTCCACCGGGAGCCACAGTTCGGCGTCCGCCTCCGTGCCGTCGGCGGACAGGCGGGTGCGGAGGATCTCCGGGCCGGGGCGGGTGCGGTAGGGGGTGGAGGGGAACCACTCGGTGAACACGTCGCGCCAGAGTTCCTGGATGGCCCGGGGAGCCGGGCCCGACGTGGTGAAGACCGCCCAGGTGCCGGGCGGGACCGGCAGGCCGGTGGTGCCTTCGGGGGCCGCGGACGGGGCCGGGGCCGCGGTGATCACGGCGTGGTAGTAGTCGAGTTCCGTGCCCTCGGCCCGGCTCGGGTCCAGGTCGTCGCAGACCGCGACGAGGCCCTGCGGTTCCTGGTCGGACAGCTTCTCCAGCCGGTCCACCGCGGACGGGTCGAGGCCGCGGACGAAATCGATGATCGCCTGGTTCGGGCCGGAGTGGATCAGAGGGATCCGGGTCCTGAAGCCCGTGACGGTGAAGGCCGGGCGGTCGACGACGCGATAGTGCATGCTGCTGTTCCCTTCGACGGTGAGGCGGAAGGCCAACCGGGGCTGGGAGACGAGCACGGCACCGGTGCGCCGGGCCTCGCCCGGACCCACGCCGTGCATCGTGCGGAACGCCCGCGCGAACGCCTCGCCGGAGCCGTAGCCGTAGCGGACCGCAATCTCCAGGAGCGTCGCGTCCCCCGCCAGCACCTCCGCGCCCGCGACCGTCAGCCGGCGGCGTCGGACGTACTCCGACAGGGGCATGCCGGCCAGGGCGGAGAACATGCGGCGCAGGTGGTACTCCGAGGTGCACGCCGTACGCGCCAGGTCCGCCACGTCGACGGTGTCGGCGAGGTTCCGTTCGATCCGGTCCATCACCTGGTTGAGCCGGTCCAGCACGTCCGGTCTCCTTCCTTCTCGGTGCTCTCACGCTAGGCAGCGCGGGCCCCGCCGCACCCGACATCCTGTGCCCGCTCCGGTCGGGTGCCGCCCGGACCGGCCTGCGCTGAACGGCGTAGGCGAACCGCCGTCCGGCAGGCGTCCGTGAAGGGTCCTCACCGTGAACGGCTAGCATCGCCGGTCAGTGCGTCAGCTGCCGACCGGGACGAGGTGAGGACATGGGGGCGCCCCGGATCGCCGTCGCCGTGGTGACGATGGGCAACCGGCCCGCAGAGGTCGACGCCCTGCTGGAGTCCGTGGCCAAGCAGGACGTGCCGCCCGAGCGGATCGTCGTCGTCGGCAACGGCTGCCCGCTGCCCGACTTCGCCCGGCGGCTGTCGCTGCCCGGCGAGGTCACCGCCGTCGAGCTCGACGAGAACCTCGGCTGCCCCGGCGGGCGCAACGCGGCCCTCGCCCGGCTGCGGGAGTTCGGCGACATCGACGTCGTGGTGGACCTGGACGACGACGGTCTGCTCGTGGACGCCGATGTGCTGCGCCGCGTACGGGATCTGTACGCCGCCGACGAGCGGCTCGGCATCGTCGGCTTCCGCATCGCCGACGAGCTCGGCGAGACGCAGCAGCGGCACGTGCCCCGCGTCGGCAACTCGGACCCCCTCCGGGGCGGTTACGTCACCGGCTTCCTCGGTGGCGGGCACGCCCTGCGGATGGCGATGCTCGACGAGATCGGCGACTGGCCCGCCGAGTTCTTCTTCGCGCACGAGGAGACCGACCTCGCATGGCGCGCGGCGGACGCCGGCTGGCGGATCCTGTACGCGCCGGAGCTGCTGCTCCGGCATCCGAAGACCTCGCCCGCCCGGCACGCCATCTACTACCGGGTGAACGCCCGCAACCGGGTCTGGCTGGCCCGCCGCCGGCTGCCGCTCGCGCTCGTCCCCGTCCACCTGGCGGTGTGGGTGCTGCTCACCCTCGCCCGGAACCGGTCGGGCGCAGGGCTGCGCGCGTGGTTCGGCGGATTCGTGGAAGGTGTACGGGAGCCGGCGGGGGAGCGGCGGCCCATGCGGTGGCGGACGGTGTGGCGGCTCACCCGGCTGGGGCGGCCGCCCGTCATCTGACGCCGGCCGGCAAGGCCGGCAGGGCGCCGGAGAGATGGAGGGGGCCCCGGCCGTTCACCTCCGCCGACCGGGACCCGGACCCGGCCGCGGCGGCGACACTCCCCCGAGTTGCGCGTCCAGACGCGCGCACCGCCGGGCCAGATCCGATGTAGTGATCACATCAGGCTTTGCCAACCGATCGCTAACATGTCGCCAACGGTTCGCCGTTGCGTCGTCCGCCGGTCGGCCGGAAGTCGCCGGGCCGGAGCCGACGACGGCCGGGGCGGCGGCGGATTCCGGCGGAGCAGGCGAAGATCAAGGTGGCGGAAATCAGCCGCCCGGGGGTGGGAGCTCGTCAGGGCGGGGTGCACGGGGGGTAGTGGCGTGACGATGCGGTTCGGGCTCCTGGGGCCGCCGGTGCTGTTCTACGACGCCCAGGGCGTGGCCCGGGGCACGGCCCGGGCGATCGCAGGCCCCAAGTCCCGCGTGCTGCTGACCGCGTTGCTCCTCGACGCCGGGCGGGTCGTCTCCGTCGAGTCGCTCAAGGACGCGCTGTGGGGCGAGGCGGCGCCCGTGTCCGCCCAGGCCTCCCTGCACAACCACATCGCCCGGTTGCGACGGCTGCTCGACGATCCGGAACGGCTGCGTACCGTGCCCTTCGGGTACGTGCTGCGGATCGACGAGGGCGAGCTGGACGTCCACCTCTTCGACGCCCACGTCGCCGAGGCGCGTGCCGCGCACACCGGCCGGGACTGGGAGCGGGTCGTGCGCGTGTGCACGGACGCGCTCGCCCTGTGGCGGGGTGCGCCGCTCGCCGGACTGCCGCCCGAGGTGGGCGGGTACGCCTTCGCGCAGCGGCTGAGCGAGGCCCGGCTGCTGCTCCTGGAGTGGCGCTGTGACGCCGAGTTGGCGCTGGGCGGTCCGCGCCTGCACGAACTGGCGCCGGAGTTGGCGGTGCTGACCGGTGAGTATCCGCTGCGGGAGGTGTTTCACCGGCAGTTGATGCTCGCCCTGCACCGGACCGGCCGTCAGGCCGAGGCCCTGGCCGTCCACCGCGACCTGCGCACCCGCCTCGTCGGCCAGCTCGGCATCGAGCCGGGTCCGGGGGTGCGGGAGGCGCATGTCGAGGTGCTGCGGGGGGCCACGGGGGGCGGTGGCGCGGGACAGCGGCGTGAACCGGACCAGCCGGTGCCCTCCCCTGCCCAACTGCCGCCTCCCGTCACCCCCTTCATCGGCCGCGCTCCCCTGCGCGAGTCCCTGCGCCGGGCGCTCACGGCTCCCGGCCCGCACCCCACCGCCGTCATCAGCGGCATGGCCGGCGTCGGCAAGAGCGCGCTCGCCCTGCACGTCGCACATCAGCTGGCGGAACGTTTCCCCGATGGGCAGATCCACTTCGACCTGCACGGCGCCACGCCGGGCATGCCCCCGCTCACCGCTGCTCAGGCGGTCAACGCCCTGCTGCGCGACCTCGGTATCGAACCCTGCCGTATCCCGGAAGAGCCGGACGCCGCGGCCGCGTTGCTGCGCTCGCTGCTCGCGCCGACGCGCACGCTCCTGGTGCTGGACAACGCCGCGAGTGCCGCGCAGGTACGGCCGCTCCTGCCGGGGGGTGCCGGGTGCGGGGTGATCGTCACCAGCCGCTCGCCGCTGACCGCCCTCGACGGCGCGGCCAGGTTCCCGCTCGCCCCGCTGTCGGACGAGGAGAGCGCCGAACTCCTGCGCAGGGCTTCGGGCCGCGACGGCTTGGACGGTACGGACGCCGCCCGGCTCCTCGTCGAGCTCACGGGCAGGCTCCCGCTGGCCCTGCGGATCGTCGCCGCCCGCCTCGCCGCCCGTCCGGCCCTGACCCCCGACGCCTTGGCGGGGCAACTCGCCGCTGCGGGCAGCCGCTTGCACCACCTGGAGTACGACGACCTGAGCGTCCGCCGCTCCCTGGCCGTCGCGCACGACGCCCTCGCCGCCTCCGAGCGGGAGACCGACCGGGACGCGGCCCGCACCCTGTCCCGCATCGGCGCGCTCGACCTGCCCGCCTACGGCGCCCCCCTGCTCGCCCGCCTCAGCGGCACCGGCGAACCCCGCACCGAGGCCGCCCTGGAACGCCTCCTCGACGTGGCCCTGCTGGAGGAGTCGGCGTACGGCCGCTACACACCGCACGACCTGGTGCGCGACTTCGCCCGTGAACGGGCCGGAGGGCAGGACACCGCCGACGCCGACGCCGACGCCGACGCCGACGCCGACACCGTCGGCACGGCGCTGCACTGGTACGCGGCCGTCGCCGAACGCGTCCTCGCCGCGATCGTGCCACCCGGCCTCGACCTGGACGACCGCCGCCGGGCCACCCCGTCCCAGCCGAACGGCCACCCGGCCCACGTCGGCACCGTCGCCCCCTTCGCGGGGCCCGGGGAGGCCTTCGCCTGGGGGGACAGGGAGCTGGAGAACATCGTCACCCTGGTCGAGCGGTACGCCGACGACCCGTCCGGGCAGCGCGCGGGGCTGGTCTGCACGCTCGTCCGGCTGATCTTCCCCTACACGCACCACCGCGGGCGTGTCGCCGAGATGGAGGTGCTCGGACAGGCCGGCCTCCGGGTGGCCCGGCGGCTCGCAGACGCGGAGGCGGAGGCCTGCGCGCTGGCCGACCTCGCCGGGTCGCACATCCTGACCGGCCGGCACAACGACGCCCTCGCGCTCAACGACCGGGCACTCGCCCTCTGGCGGCGGCTGGACCGTCCCTCCTGGATCCGCCGCTGCCTCGACAACCGCGGTCTGCTGCTGGACGGGCTCGGCCGACGCGGCGAGGCGGGTGAGGCACTGGCGCGGAGCCTGCACTACGCACGGCAGCTGAACGACCCGTACGGCGAGGCCGTCACCCGCAGCCACCTGGGCAACCTCGTCGAGCACACCGACCCGCGGGCCGCCATCGAGCAGCACCGGCGTTCGCTCGCCCTCGGGGACGAGATCGGCGCCGTGATCGTGCGGCACTCCGCGCACTGCAACATCGGGTACGCGCATCTGCGGCTCGGCCGGCCGGCCGCCGCCCTGCCGCACTTCGAGGAGAGTCTGCGCATCCTCGGCGGCCACGGCGACTGGCACGGTGAGTCCCGGACCCGGCTCGGTCTGGTCCGTGCCCTGCGTCTGCTGGGCCGCAGCGGGCGGGCCGCCCGTGAGTGCGCCGAGCTGCTGGGGCGGGCCGACGCCCGCGCCGACCGCTACACCGGCGGTCTCGCCCGCCACCAGCAGGGGCTGCTGCTGCGGGAGCGGGGGCACATCGGCGCCGCGCGCGAGGCGTGGGACTCGGCTCTCGCGGCCCTGGAAGGAACGGACGAGCAGACGGTCGTCGCAGAGCTACGCGCGTTGCTCACCCCCGCCGACCGGTCACCCCGCGGCCTCGACGACACCCCGCCCGGTCCGGCTACTTGGCGTCCGCGTAGCACTCCACCACCGCCGTCGTGAACGGGAACCGCACGGGCGTCTCCCCGAAGGTCAGCCGTCCGGCCAGGGCCGCCGCCTCGCGGATCGCCGCCACGACCGTCTCCGTCTCCTCCTCGGGGCAGTGCACGATCACCTCGTCGTGCTGGAAGAAGACCAGCTCGGCCGCCAGCCCCGCGCAGGCCCTGCGCAGCGCGGCGAGCAGCAGCAACGCCCAGTCGGCGGCGCTGCCCTGGACGACGAAGTTGCGGGCGAAGCGGCCGCGGGCGCGGGCGTTCGTGGACGCGTAGCCGGGCACCCACTGCCCGCCGTCCGGCTGGTCGTCCTCCCCGGAGCCGGAGCCGGAGCCGGAGCCGGAACCGGAACCTGAGCCGACGGCGGCCGTGGGGATGCCGGCCTCCTCCGTCGCGTCGTCCGTGCCCCGGGCCGCGGGCGGGCAGGTCCGGCCGAGCCAGGTCCGCACGAGCCGGCCCTCCTCACCGGCCCGGGCCGCGTCGTCGACGTAGGCCACCGCCCTGGGGAAGCGGCGTCTGAGCGCGGCGAGGTTCTTCAGGCCGTCCCCGGAGGTCTGGCCGTAGACCGCGCCGAGCACGGCCAGTTTGGCCTGCGAGCGGTCGCCGGAGAAGGCGCGGTCGGAGACGGACTGGTACAGGTCGGTCTCCCGGCCGGCCACCTCCATCAGGCCGGGGTCGCGGGAGATCGCCGCGAGGACGCGCGGCTCCATCTGGTCGGCGTCGGCGACGACGAGCCGCCAGCCGGGGTCGGCGACCACGGCCCGCCGGATCACCTTGGGGATCTGGAGCCCGCCCCCGCCGTTGGTGACCCAGCGCCCCGTGACCGTCCCGCCCGCGAGGAACTCGGGTCTGAAGCGGCCCTCGCGCACCCAGTCCTGGAGCCAGGACCAGCCGTGGGCCACCCAGATGCGGTACAGCTTCTTGTACTCGACGAGGGGCTTCACGGCGGGGTGGTCGACGGTCTCGATCTCCCAGCGGCGGGTCGAGGAGACCTTGATCCCGGCCTGGGCGAAGGCCTTGACCACGTCGGCGGGCAGGTCGGGGCGGACCCGGCGGCCGAACGCGGCGGACACCTCGTCGGCCAGCTCGGCCAGGCGGCGGGGCTCGCCGCCGCCCGCGTACCGCTCGCCCAGCAGGTCGTGCAGCAGGACGCGGTGCACCTCGGCGCTCCAGGGCAGCCCGGCGCGGTTCATCTCGGCGGCCACCAGCATGCCCGCCGACTCGGCGGCCGTCAGCAGCCGCATCCGGTCGGGGTGCTCGGCCCGTTCGTGCCGCCTGTGCTGCTCGGCGTAGACGGCGAGGAGGTCCGCCAGGGGCAGGTGGACGCCCTGCGGCTCGAACAGCGAGGACTGCGAGCCCGGTTCGGCGGCGCGCTGCGGGGGATCGGGCGGTACGGGGCCGCCGCGCAGCCGGGCCAGGGCGGCCGCGGCCGAGCGGGGTTCCCCGTAGTGCCCCTCGTGGCCCAGGAGGAGGGTCTCGGCGGCTTCGATGTCGTAGCACCGCTCGGCTCGCACCCCGGCGGCGAGCAGGCGGGGGTAGACCTCGGCGGTGGACCGCCACACCCACCGCGTGACGCCGGGACGGCTCCGGACGGCCTCGGCGGCATCCGCCTCCCGGCGCACCGGGCCGGAGGGCAGCCCGTCCGGACCGAGGGGGGCGACGTCCACGCCACCGTCCTCGGCCGGAGCGAGCGCCCACCGGTCGGCCATGTCGCGAGTGTGACAGGGGGGTCTGACAGTGAGGATGGAGGCGGCATCGCTCGGGGGTCTGACTCCGGGTCTGACTGGCGCTTCGGCTGCCTGTGCGTTGAATCGTCGGCCCCCGAGGGATGCCACCGCGTGTGCTCGCGGGTGTCCGTGACCTCATAGGAGCTTGGCCACCAGCCTCTTCACTGTCTTGTCCGTCTGCCCGGGCAGCATGCGCTGTTCGCAGCCTCAGAGGGAAGGACGGCAGAGCCGAGGATGACAGCGCCCGAGATAGCGGTGATCGGCGGAATCGACACCCATACGGACGTCCACCAGGCCGCAGTGATCGACTCGGTCGGCCGTCACTTGGACACGCAGTCCTTCGCAACGAACTCGGCCGGATACGAGCAATTGCTGGCCTGGCTCCACTCCCAGGGCGAGGTCATCGCGGTCGGGATGGAGGGCACCGGAGCCTACGGCGCCGAACTCGCCCGGTTCCTGACCGCGAACGGCGTCACGGTCGTGGAGGTCGACCGCCCGGACCGCAGGGCCAGGCGGGCTCACGGCAAGTCCGATCCGATCGACGCCTACGCGGCGGCCACCGCGGTCCTGTCCGGCCGGGCGAGCGGAACTCCGAAGAGCCGGGACGGGATCGTGGAAGCGATCCGTGCTCTGCGCGTGGTCCGCAAGAGCGCGGTCAAGGCCAGGACGCGGACCATCAACCAGATCCGCGCTCAGATGGTCATCGCTCCCTCCGCCCTGCGAGACAAGCTGCGTGGACTGCCCACCGGCCTGTTGATCGACACACTCGCCCGGACCCGGCCGGTCGGTGATCTCGCGGATCCGGACTGCGCGGACAAGACGGCACTTCGCCGCCTGGCCCGCCGCTACCAGACCCTTCAGCAGGAGATCAAAGAGGCCGACGCGGACCTCGCTCCCCTGGTGGCCCGGGCGGCACCCAGTCTCGTCGCCCTGCCCGGAGTGGGGACGGAGACGGCCGGCCAACTGCTGATCACCGCAGGAGACAACCCCGACCGGCTCAGATCCGAAGCGTCCTTCGCCCACCTCTGCGCCGCGGCCCCGGTCCCGGCCTCGTCGGGCCGCACCAACCGCCACCGCATCAACCGCGGCGGAGACCGACATGCCAACAGTGCCCTCTACACCATCGTCCTGGTCCGCATGCGGCACGACGAACGGACACGGAACTACGTGGCCCGACGCACTGCCGAGGGCATGTCCAGCAAGGACATCATGCGGTGTCTCAAGAGGATCGTCGCCCGCGAGATCTACAGGCACCTCGTGAGCACCAGCACCCTGAACACGACAGGCTCGGCCAGAGCTGGATCATGACGCCGACCGGTCACCGTCCGAGTCGTCGGAATCGAGCGAGGTGGCCGCGACCAGACCCTCGACGAACGCCTGGAAGTCCGCGGCCAGCGGGAGTTCCGTGCCGTCGTCCACGTCGAACCACGTCACGGACGGCTCCCCATGCTTCCCGCACCCCCGATAGTCGAGAGCGATCCAGCAGTGACCATCACCGGACAACAGAACCAGAGGAGACGGAAGGCCCCACTCCTCGACCAGATACGCAGTGTCCAGCAAGGACGACTGGCCGTCGCGATGGCCGATGCCCATCATGTCGTCGAGCGGAACGTGATTCTCGCTCCATGACGTCGGCACTTCGGTCGGGAACGCGTTCCACAGCTCCGCCACGAGGCCACCGTTCTGGACCCGCAGCAGCTCCAGCAACGAAGCCGGCAGACGGACGCCGAGCCGACGCTCGGCGTCCTGAACGACCGCGTCGGTCAACGGAGGCTGAACCCCGTACCGGCCCTCGCCCCAGAACATCGCCTTGACCTCATCAAACCGCGTCACGAACGCATCCTATGGAGCCCGCCCACGGGCTTGACGATCTATAGGAGCTTCAACGCCCCTCGGCCCGCCTGCGCGGAAGGCCTCGTCAGGTCTGGTCCGTCTCCTGCTGTGCCTGCATGATCTTCTCCAGCACCGCCCCGATGTACTGCTCGGCCCGCTCCTTGTCGATGCCGAGGCCGCTGAGGACGCCCTCGCCGTTCTCGTGCTCCAGCAGGGCGAGCAGGATGTGCTCCGTGCCGATGTAGTTGTGGCCGAGGCGCAGGGCCTCGCGGAAGGTGAGCTCCAGGACCTTCTTGGCCGCCTGGCCGTACGGCACGAGCTCGGGGACCTCGTCGAGGGCGGGCGGAAGAGCCGCCGTCGCCGCCTCGCGGACCGCGTCGAGCGGGACGCCCTGCTTGATGATCGCCTTCGCGGCGAGGCCGTCCGGCTCGGCCAGCAGGCCGAGGACGAGGTGCTCGGGCAGGCCCTCGGCGTTGCCGGCGGCCTTGGAGGCGTTGTGCGCGGCCATCACCGTGTTGCGGGCGCGGGGCGTGTACCGGTCGAAGCCCTGGCTCGGGTCGAGGTCGTTCGACTCCTTCGGCACGAACCGCTTCTGCGCGGCCTGCCGGGTGACGCCCATGCTCTTGCCGATGTCCGTCCAGGACGCGCCGGACCGCCGGGCCTGGTCGACGAAGTGGCCGATCAGGTGGTCGGCGACGTCGCCCAGGTGGTCCGCGGCGATCACCGCGTCCTGGAGCTGGTCCAGCGGCTCGGGGTGGACCTTCTTGATGGCCGCGATGAGGTCGTCGAGACGGATGGATGACGTGGTCTCGGGGTTCGTCATGTGTCAACCGTAGGTTGCGCTCCGATGGCTGTCAACCGTAGGTTGACACCTGGGCCGGGAGGGGAGGCATGGCACCATCGGCCCGTGAGTACGTCCAGCACCGTCGATCGCGCGTTCGCATCGGCCCTCTATGAGACCGGCGAGACGGCCCTGGACGCCGGCGCGTCCCTGCTCGCCTCCGACCCGGCGGCCGACGCGGAACTCGCCCGGCGCGGGCACGAGTTCGTGGCCGGGGCGTGGCGGCGCGGCTGGCAGCCGGCCGATGTCGTGCGGATCGTGCGGCGCGAGCTGGACGACGTGCACGTGCTGCTGGCGGCCGCGCTGATCCGCGCACAGGTCCCCGCCGACGGCCCCCGCGGCCGCCGTTGGAACGCCCAGCTCGCGGAACTCCCCGACGACGCCCCGCCCCGCACCGACCGCTTCTCGCACGCCACCGCCGTACTGGAGCTGTACCGCCTGCTGCTGCGGCTGCCGGCGCTGGAGGCCCTCGACGAGGCGCCCGGGCAGGCACCACGAGGGGCGGGGACCGAGTCCCGCATGCTCACCCGTATCCGCGCGCTGCTCGCCAAGGCGGAGGCCACCGGGTTCCCGGAGGAGGCCGAGGCGCTCAGCGCCAAGGCGCAGGAGCTGATGGCCCGGCACAGCGTCGACGAGGCGCTGCTCGCGGCGCGGGCGCCGTCGCCGGACGTGCCCGGGGCCTGCCGGATCGGGGTCGAGCCGCCGTACGAGCAGGCCAAGGCGGTGCTGCTGGACGCGATCGCCGACGCCAACCACTGCCGGGCGGTCTGGAACGAGCCCCTCGGCTTCTCCACCGTCGTCGGCTTCGAAACCGACCTGGAGGCGGTCGAACTCCTCTACACCTCGCTCCTCGTGCAGGCCACGACCGCGATGACCAAGGCGGAGGCGGCGCTGGGGGTGCCCCCTGCTCGAGCGCAGCCGGGAGCTCGGGGGAGGGCGGGCGGCCGCAAGCGCACCAAAACGTTCCGGCAATCCTTCCTCGCGGCCTACGCCCACCGCGTCGGCACCCGGCTGGCAGCCGCCACCGAGAACCAGGTGACCGACGATCTGCTGCCGGTCCTCGCCTCCCGCGAGGTTGCCGTGACAGGGCGGCTGGACCGGATGTTCCCGGAGACGACCACGACCCGGCTGCGCGGGGTGCGCGACGCGGCGGGCTGGACGGAGGGCACGCGGGCGGCGGACCGGGCCCAGGTCCGGCACCGGCCGCCGCTGCGCTGATCCCCGCTGCGCTGATCCCCGCTGCGCTGATCCCCGCCCCGCTCCCGTCAGTCGCCCGAGGTCTCGAAGCCGCTCACCGAGGCCTGCGGTCCGTTCTTCCGGGCGACCTCGCCATACGTCCACTCCAGCTCGTGCGCGGTGGTGGTGTCGCCGGGCAGGGTGAAGGACGCCTTGTGCACGTCGAGGCTCTCCGCGGAGCCCGCCTCGCCCCGGACGTAGGTGATCGTGAAGGACGTGGTGCCGCCCTCCGCGAGGGTCAGCGACTGGGCCTTCGCGCCCTCGTCCGGGGAAACGGACGTCGTGCCGTCCTCGAAGTGCAGGTCGACGCCGGGGAAGCCCTTCAGCGCGCACTGCGCACCCTTGTTGGTGAGCGTGACGGTGACGGTGCCGGTGTCCCCGGCGGCCGGGGCGGCGCCCGCACCGACCTCCACGCCCATGTCGCCGAGCGCGCACGCCGAACCGCTCTTGCGGTCCGCGTTCTTGACGTCGTCACCACCGGTCTTGTCGTCGTCGCAGCCGGTCAGCAGGAGCGTCGTGGCGAGGGCGGCTGCCAGGGCGAAGGGGAAGGTGCGCATGGGGTCCTCTGGGCGTGTCGTACGGAAGCGGCTTCAAGCCTCTGGATCATCACGCACCCGGGTCCCGCAGGGGCACGCACCCCCTGCGATTCCCCCGAACGCCGGACGCCCACACGCCCTCACCGCACTTCCGGCACAGGCCGGTTGCGAAGCGCCGCACCTGCGGTCGGACGCGCAGGGCTTGGCCGCCTCTCCCCGCCGGCCCTCACCGAACCCCGATCCACCCCTGATGCCCGGGGTCTGCCGGTCGGGCGGGGGCGTCGGTTGCCGGGGGATCGCACGGCCCGTTCCTCCGGCCGCGCCCCGCTGACCTCCGGCTCCAGCCAGACCCCCGACCGCCGGACGGGCCACGCTCCCCCTGGGGATCCGTGACCCGTCCGTGCGGAGCCGGTGTCAGCCGAGGCCCGCCGTCGGGAAGCCCGTGGGGAGCTTGCCGCCCTCGGCCTTCGTGTAGGTCTCCGCGCCGATCCCGCCCTCCCAGGTGACCTTCAGGCTGGTCTTGTTCACGGAGTCGACCATGCCGGTCGCCCGGTCCTTGGAGCCGTCCGTGCACTTCAGGCGGATCATCCGCATCCCGGACTCCTCGCCCGCCGTGCCGCTGCACACGCTCCCGCCCGTGGCGAACAGCGCGGCCTGCTTGCCGGTGATCACCAGCGCCACGGCCTTGCCACCGGTCGTCGCGAGCCAGCTGCCCGCCAGCTCACCGCCGGCCGACCCGCCGGAGCCGGATCCGGAGCCCCCGCCCGTCGCCGCGGACGCCGAGTCCGAAGGGGACGGACTGGACGCCGAGTCGTCCCCCGAGCCGCCGTCACTGCTGCACGCGCTGAGCACGAGCACGCCCGCCAGTCCCGCGGCCGCCGCCGCGACGCGCACGGCGCCGGAGCGACGCGAGAAGATCACCGAAGTCACTGCAAGCCCCCAAGCTGTAGCCGGCCGACCGGCCCGGACGGCACCGGCCGGCCTCCTGGCCGGAACGATCGCAGCAAGCTACCAGGGCCCGTCAAGGGCTTCCTTGAACACCTCTTACCAGGACGACTTGCGCACCCCGGGCAGATACCCCGCGTGCGCCTGCTCCCGCAGACTCACCCGGGACAGCCCGAACGCCCGGAAGTAGCCGCGCGGCCGGCCGTCCACCTGGTCGCGGTTGCGCACCCGCGTGGCGCTCGCGTCCCGCGGCTGCCTGCGCAGCTCCGCCCGGGCGGCGAGCCGTTCGGCCTCCGTCGACGACGGCCTGCGGATGATCTCCTTCAGTTCGGCCCTCCGGGCGGCGTACCGCGCGACGACCTCCTGCCGCTTGTCGTTCTTCGCGATCTTGCTCTTCTTGGCCATCAGATCCTCACTCCCCGGGCGCGGATCCGGGCGACGGCCGCCTCGATCCCGATCGTGTCGACGGTCTTGATCCCCTTGGTGCTGAGCCGGAGCCGGACGTAGCGGCCCTCGCTCGGCAGCCAGTAGCGCTTGGACTGGATGTTGGGGTCGAACCGGCGTGACGTGCGCCGGTGCGAGTGCGAGATGCGGTTGCCGAAGCCCGGCTGTGCGCCGGTCAGCATGCAGTGCGCGGACATGGGTGGTGACGTACCTCTCTGTCTCAGGTGATGTAAATGGAATTCATTTTCAGTAGTATAGCGGCATGGCACGCAACGAACTCCGGCCGGTCATCAAGCTCCGGTCCACCGCCGGGACCGGCTTCACCTACGTGACCCGCAAGAACCGCCGCAACGACCCGGACCGACTGACCCTGCGCAAGTTCGATCCGGTCGCCGGCCGCCACGTCGAATTCCGAGAGGAGCGCTGACCATGCGCGAGGGAATCCACCCGGCGTACGGCCCCGTCGTCTTCCGTGACCGTGCCGCGAACTACGCCTTCCTCACCCGCTCGACGATGACGAGTGAGAAGACCATCGAGTGGGAGGACGGCCGGACCTACCCGGTCGTGGACGTCGAGATCTCCGACGTCAGCCACCCCTTCTACACCGGCACGGCCCGCGTCCTGGACACCGCGGGCCGCGTGGAGCGCTTCGAGCGCCGGTACGGAAAGAAGGGCTGACCCCATGGCTGTCCCTCCTGGGCTCCCCGTCGTCATCGTCGGCGGGCTGCACGCCGACGCCCGCCGGGCGGCCGTCGCGCGGCTGCTCGCCGACGTGCCCGGCAGCGTCGTCCTGCACCACGACCTCGCGACGGCCGCAGCGGGCACGGTCGTACGGACCATCAGGGACGCCTCCGGCATCCTCGACGCGGGGGAGGCGCCGCTCGTCAACGACTGCGCCTGCTGTGCCCTGCGCGAGGACCTGGTCCCGGAGCTGGAGCGGCTCCGGGACACCGGCGGCACCCGGCTCGCCGTCGTCGAACTGTGGGACTCCGTCGAGCCCAAGGCCATGGCCGAGGTCGTCACGGCCGGCGGTCTCACCGTCACCGGCGTGATCACCGCCGTCGACCCCGCCCTGGTCCTGCCCTACCTCGGCAACGGCGACGACCTGGCCGACGGCGGTCTCGCCGCCGCGGCCACCGACCAGCGCACGGTCGCCGACACCTTCGCGCGCCAGCTGGAGTACGCCCCCGTGCTGGCCGTCGCCGAGTCCCCGGAGGCCGACGAGGAGGACCGCGAGCTGCTCGCGCAGCTGCACCCGACGGCACGCCAGGTGTGCATCGGGCAGGACGACCCGGCCGAACCGAACGGCGACGACCTGATGGTGCCGACCCCGCGGCGGAGTCCGCTCTCCCCCCTGGCCCAGGCCGCCCTGGCCGGCTTCGACGTCGAGGCGGCCGCCGCCGCACAGCACCCGGCCTGTGCCCTGCTCCCCGCCGAGGCCGACGCGCACGGCGTCTCCACCCTGGTGTGGAGCAGGCGGCGCCCCTTCCATCCGGAGCGGCTCTACGCCGCCCTGGAGGACCTGACCTGTGCGGCCGCCCGCAGCCGGGGCCGGTTCTGGCTCGCCGACAAGCCCGACACGCTGTTCCACTGGGACGCGGCGGGCGGGGCCCTGTGCGTGGAGAGCACGGGCCCGTGGCTGGCCTCCCTGCCGGACGCGGCCTGGGACATGGTCCCGCCGGTGCGCCGGGCCGCCGCCGCGCTGGACTGGCACCCCGAGCACGGTGACCGCTGCCAGCACCTCGTCTTCACCTCGCCCGGCCTCGACCGGGACGGCCTGGAGCGGCTGCTGGAGTCCTGCCTGCTGACCGACGCCGAGTACGCGGCCGGGCCCGACGCCTGGCAGCGGCTGCCGCACGCCTTCGACACCCTCCTGGAGGTCTGACCCCTCATGCCGCGCAAGCCCGAACGCAAGCCCGCCAAGAACCGGCCCAACCCCCTGGACCAGGCCGGGATCACCTACATCGACTACAAGGACACCGACCTGCTGCGGAAGTTCATCTCCGACCGCGGCAAGATCCGCAGCCGCCGCGTCACCCGGGTGTCGTCACAGCAGCAACGCCAGTTGGCCAAGGCCATCAAGAACGCCCGCGAGATGGCACTGCTCCCGTACTCCACCTCCCGCTGACCCCTCGCCCCGGCCCTGGACGAAGCCGACGCGTGACGGAAGGGCCCTGCCGGGTGCCGCGACGGGTCCCCGTGCCACGACGGGCCTCGTCGGCTGCTGTCGGCCGGCCAGTGCCGGGGTCCGTGACGGGTGGCCGTGGCCGGGGCCGGGGCCGGGCAGGATGCCGGTGGCCCCGGTCGGAGCGGGCTCGTTCAGCCGGCGGCGGCCGCCACGCACCCGTGCCTGACCGGACGGGGTTCTCCCTGCGTGACGGGCGGGGAAACCCCCGGCCCGAGCCGCGACCGGCCCGGAGACGGCTGCCGGCCTGCGTGCCGTGCCCGCGACCGGTGATCCACACCGGGCAGGGCGCCGGCGCCACCGCCGGCGCCCTGCCTGATGCCCGGTCCAGTCGGCCGAGGCACCACGCAGGCACGCGTGATCAGGTCCACGCGGGACGGCTGCGGGACCCCGGCGCTACGGGCGTCCGGAGACCGAAGGGGACGCCGGCGCCACCGCCGGCGACCGCCGCCCGGTCCAGCCGGCCCACAGCCGACGCGTTCGCCCGCGCACCGGGTGAGGTTCCCCACGCTTGACGGACGGGGGCCCTCCGGTGCACGGCACGTCGACCCCGTCGGCCGGCAGGCCCCGGGGCCCGCCCCCGGCGCCCCGGACCGGACCGGACGCCGGTCGGGGCGTCCCAAGGCCGTCGGTCGGGGCGTCCCAAGGCCGTCGGCCGGAGCGGGGGGCGCGGGACCACGGGGGCCGGAAGCCGGGCGCGGCATCCGGCGATGGTCCGAGCGACGTACCGGTCACAGGGACGACACCGGCCTGCTGCGACCGGCCTATTTCTCCCCGTCCTCGTAGGCCGCGGCCGTCTTCCGGATGCGGGTCGGCCGGTCGAACGGCCGGCCCGGGGCCGCCCCCTCAGCTCACGCTTCGTCGGCACGGCAGCCGCCGTGCCCCTCGTCCCGCCGCCGAGTGGATGCTCCGCCTCCACCGGACCTCCGCCGAACCCCCCGACTTCGTCGCGGACCCGCGGGAACGAGAGGTGCGGTCAAGCCGTCAAACAGTCAAGAACTTCGGTCAAGCGGTCGTCAAAGCTGTAACCGCGGGACCACCCCGCGTGCACGTGCATCTGCCCATGCATCTGCACATGAACAGAGCTATGATCCGGGTCAGTTGACCACTGCATCAATGGCCACACCAGCCAGTGCACCACCGGGGAGCGACCTGTGGACCACGACGTGTACAACGGTATGGCGGCCGCCGGGCTGCACGGCGTGGCCTGGCAGAAGAGCCGGCACAGCAACTCGCAGGGCTCGTGCGTCGAATTCGCCCGGCTGCCGGGCGGAGACGTCGCCGTCCGCAACTCACGCTTCCCCGACGGCCCCGCACTGGTCTACACCCGTGCGGAGATCGAGGCCATGCTGCTGGGCGTGAAGGACGGCGAGTTCGACCACCTGGTCGGCGGCTGACGACCCGACAGGCCCCGGCGAAAAGGGGGCAATCGGCACTCAACGCGCGGTGACGCGCGTAGAACCGCGACGCGAGGAAGCGCCGCGGTCCTTCATTCCCCGTTCGGCCGCGATCCGGTCCGCGGCAGCCGGAACAGCGCCCAGACCACCTTGCCGTCGAGCGCGCCCGCGAGCGGATGCCAGCCCCAGCTGTCGCTGAAGGAGTCGACGAGGAACAGCCCGCGGCCCGACTCGGCGGAGAAGTCGTCGGTCTCCCGGGTCACCGGACTGTCGTGACTGGGGTCGCGCACCGCGCACACCAGCCGCTCGGTCCACCGCATCAGGTGCAGCCGCACGGGAGGCTCACGGCCGCCCGCGCACACGCCGTTCGCCGGCAGCCCGTGCCGCAGGGCGTTGGTGACGAGTTCCGAGACCACCAGACAGACGTCGTCGAACCGGTCGCCCATGTCCCACTGGTCGAGGGTTCTGCGGGTGAACTGCCGTGCCTCGCGCACCGCTTCGTAGCGGGCGGGCAGGGCGCAGGAGGCGGCGTCGGACACGGCCGCGGGATCCAGCGGCGGAAGGCCCTGCCGTAACGGCTCGAGCATGGTCGATCCATTCGTCCCCATGCGAGGCACTCCCGGGAATTCGCGGTCGGTGCGATGCAGCGGTGGTGCGGGACCATGGTTTCGGATGCGTACAGCAGATGCAAGGGCAGATGCACGTGCAGGTGACCGGAATGAGTCGTCCCGTACCGCTTGTTGGTCAATTTTTCCGTCATCTTCGTGTCCCTCTTTGGCCGTTCACTTGCCTTCTTCTTGTTCCCGCGCGCGAGCGTCGACCGTCTCGATTCCGTTTCCGTAACCGGACGAGTACTGCTCGGAGTGTTTTAGTGGCAGACTGCGGCCCCTGGAGATGTTGGGGAGGCTGGCGAACGTGAGCGCGGGAGAGCCGGGATCGGTGGTGCGGCGCATGCTGCTCGGATCACAACTCAGGCGACTGCGTGAGGCGCGGGGCATCACGCGCGAGGCGGCGGGCTACTCGATCCGCGCCTCCGAGTCGAAGATCAGCCGGATGGAGTTGGGCCGGGTGAGCTTCAAGACCAGAGACGTCGAGGACCTGCTGACCCTGTACGGCATCACGGACGAGCAGGAGCGCGCGTCCCTGCTCTCCCTGGCCAAAGAGGCCAACGTCGCGGGCTGGTGGCACAGCTACTCGGACGTCCTGCCCAGCTGGTTCCCGACCTACGTCGGCCTGGAGGGCGCCGCCTCGCTGATCCGGGCGTACGAGGTGCAGTTCGTGCACGGTCTGCTCCAGACCGAGGCGTACGCCCACGCGGTGGTCCGGCGGGGCATGCAGGGCGCGAGCGAGGCCGATGTCGAGCGCCGGGTGGCGCTGCGGCTGGAGCGCCAGAAGTACCTCGTCGACGAGCGCGCGCCCGACTTCCACATCATCCTGGACGAGGCCGCCCTGCGCCGCCCCTACGGCGACCGCGCGGTGATGCGGGGCCAGCTCCAGCACCTCATCGACATCTCCGAGCGGCCCAACGTACGGCTTCAGGTGGTGCCGTTCAGTCTCGGCGGCCACTCCGGCGAAAGTGGCGCGTTCACGATCCTCAGCTTCCCGGAGTCCGACCTCTCGGACGTCGTCTACCTGGAGCAGCTCACCAGCGCGCTGTACCTGGACAAGGCGGAGGACGTCGCCCAGTACGAGAAGGCGCTCAAGGAGCTGCAGAGCGACAGCCCGGGCCCGTCGGAGAGCCGGGACCTTCTGCGGGGCCTGCTCCAGCTCTCCTGAAGTACTCCTCCAACTCACCTGAAACACAAGTACGATGACGTGTGATCAGATCGTGAAGGCGCGATCAGAGGTCTGCCAGGGATCGAGGGATCACACATGTCGTCGTCCTACTTCACCGACCTTGCACAGCAGTACATCGACGGTGAGTGGCGCCCGGGTACCGGCTCCTGGGACATCATCGACTTCAACCCGTACGACGACGAGAAGCTGGCGTCGATCACCATAGCCACGGTCGACGAGGTCGATCAGGCGTACCGGGCGGCGGCCCGCGCCCAGAAGCAGTGGGCCGCGACCAACCCCTACGCCCGCCGGGCGGTCTTCGAGAAGGCGCTGCGCCTGATCGAGGAGCGCGAGGCCGAGATCTCCGAGGCCATCATCGCGGAGCTCGGCGGCACCCGTCTGAAGGCCGCGTTCGAGCTGCACCTCGCCAAGGAGTTCCTGCGCGAGGCGGTCCACCTGGCCCTGGCGCCCGAAGGCCGGATCATCCCCTCGCCGGTGGACGGCAAGGAGAACCGCGTCTACCGCGTGCCGGTCGGGGTCGTGGGCGTGATCAGCCCCTTCAACTTCCCCTTCCTGCTGTCGATCAAGTCCGTCGCCCCGGCGCTCGCGCTCGGCAACGCGGTGGTGCTCAAGCCGCACCAGAACACGCCGATCGTCGGCGGCTCCCTGGTCGCGAAGATCTTCGAGGACGCCGGGCTGCCCGGCGGACTGCTGAACGTGCTCATCACCGACATCGCCGAGATCGGCGACGTCTTCCTGGAGCACCCGGTCCCCAAGGTCATCTCCTTCACCGGCTCCGACGCCGTCGGCCGGCACGTGGCGACCGTCTGCGCCCGGCTGTTCAAGCGCTCCGTCCTCGAACTGGGCGGCAACAGCGCGCTGGTGGTCCTCGACGACGCCGACATCGACTACGCGGTCGACGCGGCCGTCTTCAGCCGGTACGTCCATCAGGGCCAGGTCTGCATGGCCGCCAACCGCGTCCTCGTCGACCGGTCGGTCGCGGACGAGTTCACCGAGAAGTTCGTCGCCAAGGTGAAGACCCTCAAGGCGGGTGACCCGCGCGACCCGGAGACCGTCATCGGCCCGGTCATCAACTCCTCGCAGGCGGACGCCGTCTCCGGCGTTGTCGAGCAGGCGCTCGCCGAGGGCGCCACGGCCCTGGTGCGCGGCGGACGGACCGACAACCTCGTCGAGCCGTCCGTGCTGACGGACCTCCCCGCCGACTCGGCGCTGCTCAAGCAGGAGGTCTTCGGGCCGGTCGCCTTCCTCGTCCCGTTCGACGGCGAGGACGAGGCCGTACGCCTCGTCAACGACACCCCCTATGGCCTGAGCGGCGCCGTCCACACCGGGAACATCGAGCGCGGCGTCGCCTTCGCCCGGCAGATCGACACGGGCATGTTCCACGTGAACGACGGCACCGTGCACGACGAGCCGATCGTCCCGTTCGGCGGTGAGAAGCACTCGGGCATCGGCCGGCTCAACGGCGACACGATGCTGGACTCGTTCACCACGACCAAGTGGATCTCGGTGCAGCACGGCCGCAGCGGCTTCCCGTTCTAGATCTCGTGCGACCCCGGGCCCTTGCGGACAGAACCTGACCGCAAGGGCCCGTAGCTTGGTCGGTGTCAGGGGGAAAGGCCCCCGGACGCGGCGAAGGGCGGCGGTCATGGTCACTCACGTTCCGGCGGAGGCACACGGCGACGAGCGCGGGGCGCTCCTGGCCTTCATCGCCGAGCAGCGCGGCGGCGTCCGCCGCGCGGTGCTCGGGCTGACGGTCGAGCAGGCCTCGTCGCGGCCGAGTGCCAGTGAGCTGTCCCTCGCCGGGCTGGTCAAGCATGTCGCCGAGGTCGAGCAGATGTGGATCTCCCTGGCCAAGGGTGAGGCTCCGGCCATCGTGCGGGACCAGACCAACTGGCACGAGTGCTTCCGGCTGGTCGAGGGCGAGACGGTCGCGTCGCAGCTGGCGTACTGGGAGAAGGTCGCCGCCGAGACGGAGGCGTACATCCGCTCGGTCCCCAGCCTGGACGACACCTTCGCGCTGCCCGCTCAGCCCTGGTTCCCGCCGGACGGCCGGGTCTCGCACCGCTGGCTCTGCCTGCACCTCATCCGCGAGACGGCCCGGCACGCCGGTCACGCCGACGTCATCCGCGAGTCGCTCGACGGCCGGACGGCATTCGAGCTGGTGGCCGAGGAACAGCGGGTGGTGGCCGAGGCATAGCCTTGGCCGCATGTCAACGATCCGCCTCCTCGTGCTCGGCGCGGTCCGCATGCACGGCCGGGCCCACGGCTACCAGGTGCGCAACGACCTGGAGTACTGGGGCGCGCACGAGTGGTCCACCGCCAAGCCGGGCTCGATCTACCACGCGCTGAAGCAGATGGCGAAGCAAGGGCTGCTGCACGCGCACGAGATCGCCCCGTCCACGGCCGGCGGTCCGCCGCGCACGGAGTACGAGATCACCGGGCCGGGTACCGAGGAGTACTTCCGGCTGCTGCGGGAGGCGCTGGTCACCTACGACCAGCGCGGGGACCTGAAGACGGCCGCCGTCGGCTTCGTCGTCGACCTGCCACGGGCGGAGGCGGTCGCGCTGCTGAAGGAGCGGACCCTGCGGATCGAGCAGTGGCGGACCTCCGTCCTGGAGCACTACGTGCCCGAGGAGGGCCCCGGGCAGCTCGGGCACATCGGCGAGATCATGAACATGTGGGTCCACACGGCCGACTCCGAGGCCGAGTGGACCCGCGGTCTCATCGAGCGCATCGAGGGCGGTGCCTACACGTTCGCCGACGAGGGTGATCCGTTCGTCGGGGTTCTGGCCCCGGGCGAGGAGAACCCCTACGCGACGGGGGAGCGGCATCCCGGGGACGAGCACTAATCAAGTTTGACGAATGGCTGGAGCGGGGATACCTTCGAGGCTGTAGTCAAGTTTGACTAGATGGGGAGGCTCAGTGGCCGACGCGGCGATCACCGTCGAAGGCGCGGAGAAGACGTACGGCGACAAGAAGGCGCTGGACGGGCTCGACCTCACGGTCGCGCGCGGCACGGTGCACGGGGTGCTCGGCCCGAACGGCGCGGGCAAGACCACCCTCGTGAGGGTCCTGTCCACCCTGCTGCGGCCCGACGCGGGCCGGGTCGAGGTGGCCGGGCACGACGTGGTGCGCGAGGCGTACGCCGTGCGGCTGCGCATCGGTCTGCTCGGCCAGCACGCCGCGCTCGACGAGGAGCTCGGCGGCCGGCAGAACCTGGAGCTGTTCGGGCGGCTGCACCACCTGGGCGCGCGGCGGGCACGCGCGCGTGCCGGTGAGCTGCTGGAGCGCTTCGGCCTGGCCGACACCGGCCGCAAGGCGGTCCGGCAGTACAGCGGCGGCATGCGCCGCCGCCTGGACCTCGCCGCGTCCCTGATCACCGAGCCGCAGGTGCTGTTCCTGGACGAGCCCACCACCGGCCTCGACCCGCGCGGCCGCGCCGAGGTGTGGTCCTCCGTCCGCTCCCTGGTCGGCGGTGGCACCACGGTCCTGCTCACCACCCAGTACCTGGAGGAGGCCGACCAGCTCGCCGACCGCATCTCCGTCGTCGACGCGGGCCGGGTCATCGCCGAGGGCACGGCGGACGAGCTGAAGGCCCAGGCCGGCGGCGACCGCATCGACGTGGTCCTGCGCGACGCGGGCCACCTGGGGGCGGCCGTCGCCCTGCTGCCCCTCACGGGAATCGGCGTCGACGCCGACCGCCGGCTGCTGAGCGCCCCGGTGGCCGACCGCATGGAGGCGCTCTCCGGGGTCGTACGGGCCCTGCACGAGGCCGGGATCGAGGCGGAGGACGTCGCCCTGCGCCGCCCGACGCTGGACGAGGTGTTCCTGCACCTCACCGCAGACGACCGCCGAGTGAAGGAGACCGCGTGACCGCTCACGCCCTGACCGACTCCTGGACCATGACCCGCCGGGAACTGGCCCGCTGGGGACGGCAACCGGTGCAGCTGGCCGTCAACCTGGTCTTTCCGGTCATGCTGCTGCTGATGTTCGGCTACCTCATCGGCGGCGGCCGGGGGGTGAGCGGCGAGTACCGCGACTACCTGATCCCCGGCATGCTCGCGCTCACCATGGCCTTCGGCCTGGAGGGCACGATGCTCGCGGTCACGCAGGACCTCAACAAGGGGGTGATCGACCGGTTCCGCTCGATGCCGATGGCCGACGGGGCTGTCCTGGTGGGCCGTTCGGCCGCCGACATGCTCCAGTCGGCGATGGCCCTGGTCGTGCTCATCGGTGTGGGCGTCGCCCTCGGCTGGCGCCCCGGGGGCGGCCCTCAGGCCCTCCTCGCAGCCGTGGGCCTGCTGCTCCTGTTCCGGTTCGCCATGCTGTGGATCGGCATCCACCTGGCCCTGGTGGCGGGCAGACCGGAGCTGGTCCAGGCCGTGCAGATCCTGGTCTGGCCGGTCGGCTTCCTCTCCAACGCGCTGGCCACGCCCGGCTCCATGCCCGGCTGGCTGGGCGCGGTCGTCGAATGGAACCCGATGTCCCACACGGCCACGGCCGTCCGGGACCTGTTCGGGGTGCCCGGCACGGAGGCCGGGCACGCAGGTGCCGCGGTCGTCTGGCCCCTGGCCCTCCTTGCGGTGTTCTTTCCGCTGGCGGTACGGAGGTTCGCCCGGCTGAGCCGCTAGGTGCGGGCGGGCCGGGGTGCGTGGGCCGGGGTGCGTGGGCCGGGGCGCGTGCACCGGGGTGCGGATGGTCGGCCGGCGGTGGGCGGGGAAGGCGGCCGACCCGCCTCCCCCCGGCCACGCAAAACGCCGCGGCCCAGCCCTCAGTGATGGAAGCTCGTCGCCGCGCCCTTGTCCTCCGTCAGCGGGCGAGGCTGGCGGCGCAGGTCCGGCAGCAGTCGTTCCAGGTCCTGCGCGAGCAGCTCCGCGAGGTCGGCGGAGAAGCCGTTGCGGCACACCACCCGCAGCACGGACAGGTCCTCCCGGTTCGGAGGGAAGGTGTACGCGGGCACCAGCCAGCCGCTCTCGCGCAGCCGCCGGGACACGTCGAACACGTCGTACGCCGTCACGTCCGGCGCGGTCGTGAAGGCGAACACCGGCAGTTCGTCGCCCCGGGTCAGCAGCCGGAAATCGCCGAGCGCCTCGACCCGCCCGGCCAGATCCGTGGCCACGTCGCGCGCGGCCTGCTGGACGGCCCGGTAGCCGTCCCGGCCCAGCCGCAGGAACGTGTAGTACTGCGCCACGACCTGCGCGCCCGGCCGGGAGAAGTTCAGCGCGAACGTCGGCATGTCGCCGCCCAGGTAGTTCACCCGGAACACCAGCTCCTCCGGCAGCGCCTCCGCGTCCCGCCACAGCGCCCAGCCGACGCCCGGGTAGACCAGCCCGTACTTGTGCCCGGAGGTGTTGATCGACGCCACCCTCGGCAGCCGGAAGTCCCACACCAGGTCCTCGTCGAGGAAGGGCGCGACCATGGCCCCGGACGCCCCGTCCACGTGGACGGGTACGTCCAGTCCGGTCCGTTCCCGCAACGCGTCCAGCGCCGCGCACAGGTCCGCGATCGGCTCGTAGGACCCGTCGAAGGTCGAGCCGAGGATGCCGACGACACCGATGGTGTTCTCGTCGCACAGCTCGGCCGCGGCCTGCGGGTCGAGGTGGAACCGCTCGCCCTCCATGGGCACCAGCCGGGCCTCCACCTCCCAGAAGGTGCAGAACTTCTCCCAGCAGACCTGCACGTTGACGCCCATGACCAGATTGGGCCGCGCTCCGGGGTAGCGGTCGGCGTTGCGTTGAGCCCAGCGCCGCTTCAGCGCCATCCCGGCGAGCATGCACGCCTCGCTCGACCCGGTCGTCGAACACCCCACGACGGTGGCCGGGTCGGGCGCGTTCCACAGGTCGGCGAGCATCGCCACGCAGCGCCGCTCCAGCTCGGCGGTGCGCGGGTACTCGTCCTTGTCGATCATGTTCTTGTCCCGGCACTCCGCCATCAGCACCCCGGCCTCCGGCTCCATCCATGTGGTGACGAACGTGGCGAGGTTCAGCCGGGCGTTGCCGTCGAGCATCAGCTCGTCGCGCACCAGCTGGTGGGCGGTCGCCGGCGCCATGGGCTGGTCCGGGAGCCGGTGGGTGGGCGGAGCCTCGGCCATGTCGCCGAGCGGGTTGGCCGGGCCGTAGAAGGGGTTGACCGACAGGCGGCGTCCGGCGGCCCGGCGGGGGCCTTCGTGGAGCGGCATGGTGCCTCCAGGGGTTCGAGGGGTTCGAGGGGTTCGAGGGGTCTTCGGAAAGGGGGAGGACAGGGCGTCAGCGGACGGGCGTGCCGTCGGCGCGCAGCTGCATCTGCGGACGGCCCGTCACCAGCAGCCAGGCCGGCAGCGAGGCGATGCAGAGCACGGCGATGACCCCCGGAGAGGCGACCAGCACGGCGGCGACGAACAGGCTCACCCAGCCCTGCCGGGTGATGGCCAGCAGCAGGCCGAGCACGGCGGCCGAGACGCCGATCGAGGGATGCACCCCGGACACCGCGGCGTGGGCGCCCAGGCCGAGGGCGGTACCGACGAACACCGCCGGGAAGATGCGCCCGCCGCGGAAGCCGCAGGACGCGGCGACCAGCAGCGCGGCCAGCTTCACGACCGTCAGCAGGGCGTACTCCCCGGCCGACCGGCTGTCCGGGTCCTGTGCGAGCTCCGCGATCTCGTCGAGCCCCTTGAACAGCGTCAGATGGCCGCCCAGGGCCGCGAGGGCGCCCAGTACCAGGCCGCCCGCCGGCAGCATCAGCATCGGGTGGCGCAGCCGGCGGAAGGCGCCGTGGACGTAGGGGAAGGTCCGCACGGCGGCCATGCCGAGCAGGGCGGCCACCGAGGCGATGACTGCCGCAGCGAACAGGTCGCTCCAGCCCGGCCGGCCGAAGGAGGGCAGGTTCAGGTCGAAGCTCGGATGGTCGATCAGGGTGACGGTCAGGGAACCGGCCGTGCCGGCGGTCAGCGGGGCGAAGACGTTGTCCCACAGCGATCCGCGGGTCTCGCGAACGGCCAGCGCCTCGGAGATGACCAGGGCCGCCGCGACGGGCGTGCCGAACAGGGCGCCGATCGTCGCCGCCTCGGCGAGCGCGGGCCAGGCCCGGCCCGGCGCCCGTGGCACGAGACGGGCGCCCAGCCAGGCCGCCAGGGCGACGTTCACGGTGATGACGGGGTTCTCGGGGCCGAGGCTGGGCCCGCCGGCCAGCATCAGCATGGTCACCAGCACCAGCCCCGGCAGCACGACGGGCGGCAGCACGGGGGCGTCGAGCCCGATGGTCGCCGGATCCGGGCCGGCGTGCCCAGGCGCTTTCCACACCACGAGCCCGACCGCCACCCCCGTCGCGAAGAGCACGACGAACATCCACGTGACGGAGTACCTGCCGATCCCCAACGCGTCGGGCAGCGGCCCCCAGAGCAGCTCCTGGAACTCCTCGGCCGCGACCTCGACCCCCACCAGGACCAGGCTGGACATGATGCCCACGGCGAGGGCGGGCAGGATCGTCGGCAAGAGTGCGCGGGCGGGAGTCGCGGGGGTGACGGAGGGCGCCTGCTGCGCGGGATCCTGGACCACGCGCACACCATAAACGTCTCAAAGTGGACATATTGCAAACACGCTTGCACCTCACGTGGCGTGAGGCCCGACCGTGGAGCACGGAGGAAGAAGGGAGCGGAAGTGAACTACTCCGTGGGACAGGTCGCGGGCTTCGCCGGCGTCACGGTGCGCACGCTGCACCACTACGACGACATCGGCCTGCTCGTCCCGAGCGAACGCAGCCACGCGGGTCACCGGCGCTACAGCGACACCGACCTCGACCGGTTGCAGCAGATCCTGTTCTACCGGCAGCTCGGCTTTCCGCTCGACGAGGTCGCCGCCCTGCTCGACGACCCGGACGCAGACCCGCGCGCGCACCTGCGCCGGCAGCACGAACTGCTGACCGCCCGGATCGAGAAGCTGCGGAAGATGGCGGCGGCCGTGGAGCACGCCATGGAGGCACGCAAGATGGGACTCAACCTCACGCCCGAGGAGAAGTTCGAGGTCTTCGGGGGCAAGGACCCGGAGCAGTACGCAGAGGAAGTGGAGGAGCGCTGGGGCGGCACCGACGAGTACGCCGAGTCGCAGCGCCGCACCGCGCGCTACACCAAGGAGGACTGGAAGCGCATCCAGGCCGAGGCCGCCGACTGGGGCGAGCGCTACGGCGCCCTGATGTCGGCGCAGGAGCCGCCCTCCGGCGAGGCGGCCATGGCCCTGGCGGAGGAGCACCGGCAGCACATCTGCACGTGGTTCTACGAGTGCTCCTACGACATCCACCGCTGCCTGGGGGAGATGTACGTCTCGGACGAGCGCTTCAAGGCGTTCTACGACGCGCTGCGCCCGGGCCTCGCGGAGCACCTGAGGGACGCGATCGCGGCCAACGCGGCACGTCGCACCTCCTGATCCCTGACCCGGGAGTGCCTCACTCCCGGGTCAGGACCACCGCCGTGCCGTACGCGCACACCTCGGTGCCCACGTCCGCCGCCTCCGTCACGTCGAAACGGAACGCCACGACGCCGTTGGCGCCCCGCGCGCGTGCCTGTTCGACGAGTCGTTCCATGGCCTGGTTGCGGGTCTGCACGAGCGTCTTGGTGAGCCCGCGCAGCTCGCCGCCGATCATCGACTTCAGCCCGGCGCCGATCTGGCTCCCGACGTGGCGGGAGCGCACGGTCAGGCCGAAGACCTCGCCGATCACCTCGCGCACGTGGTAGCCGGGTACGTCGTTCGTCGTGACGACGAGGACCTCGGGCTCCGGGCCCTGGCCGCCGCCGTATTCGTCGATGCCCATGGTTCACAGCTTTGACCGGGACCGCGCACAGTGCATCCTGAGTACGCCCATGGAACCTGGGTCGCGACGGCTGCGTTGATACTTTGAGGCAGCCAGCCCCAGCCCGTACCCCACAGCAGCAGGAGCCACATCCCCGTGACCACGCTTGCGCTCGGCCCCGAGTGGCTCAGCCCGGACTACCTGATCTCGACGTTCAGCCTGCCCGGCATCCTGCTCATCGTCTTCGCGGAGTCCGGTCTCTTCGCGTTCCTGCCGGGTGACTCCCTGCTGTTCACAGCGGGCCTCTTCGTGGCCGAGGGCACCTACATCACCCAGCCGCTGTGGCTGGTCTGCACGCTGATCGTGCTCGCCGCCGTCATCGGCGACCAAGTGGGCTACATGATCGGCAAGTTCCTGGGCCCGAAGCTCTTCAACCGTCCCAACTCCAAGCTCTTCAAGCAGGAGAACCTGGACAAGGCCCACGAGTTCATGGAGAAGTACGGTCCCAAGGCGATCGTCCTGGCCCGCTTCGTCCCCATCGTGCGTACCTTCGCCCCCATCGTGGCCGGCGCCGGCCGTATGAAGTACCGCACGTTCCTCACGTACAACATCATCGGCGGCATCGCCTGGGGCACCGGCGTCACCCTCGCGGGTTACTGGCTCGGCCAGATCGACTTCATCAAGAAGAACGTCGAGTCGATCCTCATCCTGATCGTCCTGCTCTCCGTCGTCCCGATCATCATCGAGTACCTGCGCGACCGCTCGAAGAAGAAGCGCGCGGCGGCGCAGGCCCCCGCGGAGCGGCAGCAGCAGCCCCCCGCCATGGACGACGCGACGACCCAGCTCCGCCGCATCGCCCCGGACGACCGGCCGCCCCACCAGCAGGCGCAGCAGCCCCCGTACGGCAACGGCAACGGCTACGACGACCAGCAGTACTACGGCCAGTACCCGCAGAGCCCGGGCTACGGCCAGTACCCGCAGAGCCCGGGCTACGGCCGGCAGCAGTACGACCAGAACTACCCGCAGAACTGATCCATGACAGAGGCGCACCACCTGCGAGATCGAGTGCTGCACAGCGATCCCGCAGGTGATGGGCCACGGATGCCGTCAGCCGAGGACGGTGCTGCTGACCGGCTCTTCGGCTAGCTCACGAACATCCACCTGGTCACATAGACCTTTCCGTCGGTCATCATGATGCCGCGGATACTGTCATCAGAACCGAGGCTGCTGAGACGCCTGGTGTATGAACCGCAATCTCCACTGGCGATGAATTGATTGTCATAGCCGTCCCAGACGTAGCGCCCGCCTTCTATCTGGTAACCGAACCGCACGTTGATGGTTCCCGAGCCTCCCGTCCTGCAGTACTCGGTGGTGTAGTTTCCGGTGATCGGACCGTCCGGACCGTAAATGCACAGCTCGCCGTTGTCGAGTGATCCGCACTTCGACGACTGGGCAGCCTGCGGAGCCGCACTGGCGGATGTGGCAGGACCGAACAGCACCAAGACGCCGGCCATGGCCGCTGCCAAAGACAGAGTATTTTTGGCGGCGCGCAACACGGAAGAATTCAAGTCTGTCTCCCCTTCAGGAAAGTGGCTTAGATGGAAGGCTAGACGGTTGGCCCAAGGGTCAGAAAGCCCGCATTCCTGGAGGTGCAAACGCGAAAGGTGACGGTAGGTAAACGAGGGTCCTTTCCGGTGTCGGTCAAAGGCGTCATGTCTCTATATTCAAGCCATGCCGCCGGCTGTTGGAACTACTCTCGGCTGGCCACGCAAGGTGTATGTGACATCCATCACGGGATGATCATGCGTGCGCCCGCAGGCGCCCACGCATGCTTCGCCGCCGGACTCGCCACCCGTCAGAAACCGCGTGTCCGCTTGGCCGCACGGCGGCTCGCCGCCGTGGCCGCGCCCGGGATGCGAAGGAACAGACGCGAGATCTCCGTTCCCAGGTTCACCCCGATCGCAATGGCCATCGCCAGAGCCGCGGCCGTCGACAGCCACACCAGCCCCGCGTCGACATCGTTCTGCGAGATCTCCAACAGCCCGAAGTACGAGGCTGAACCGGGCAGCAGGGGCCCGATGGCCGCCGTCGTGTACGGGAGCGCCGACGCGAACCGGTACCGGGACAACAACTGGCCGAAGAGCCCCACCAGCCCCGCCGCAACCGCCGTAGAGGCAACCGGCGAGAATTCGCCGGTGTAGTGCATCGCGCCGTACACCGACCACGCGACACCGCCGTTCAACGTCACGGCCAGCACGGTGGATCGTTCCTGCTGAAGCAGTATCGCGAAGGCCAGGGACAACAGCATCGACGCGCCGATCTGCAACAGCGGCCGTGGTTCGGTACTCAGAGCCGCGTCGGGGGTGAGGCGTGCGCCCAGCTGGACGCCGACGTAGAGCATCACCAGCACCCCGACGACGATGCCCACGAAGAAGTACATGACTTCCAGCAGCCGTGCGGACGCCGTGATGTAGTAGCCGGTCAGGCCGTCCTGCACGCCCGCCACCAACGCCCGCCCGGGCAGCAGCGCGAACAGCCCACCAGTGATCACCGCGGATGCCTTGACGTCCACGTGCGCCAGCGCCAGTGCGATCCCGATCGCGGCCGGGGGAGTCGCGGCGACCGTGAACTGGTAGAACTCCGGCAGCCCGCGCCCCGCGCACAGCCAAGCCAGCCGGTCGCCGAGCATCGCGCCCAGCACGGCCGCGAAGAAGACGATCAGGTCACCGCCGACCAGTACCGATGCCGACCCCGCCAGCAACCCGCTTGCGGCGGTCAGTACCCAGCCGGGATACGGGTGCCGGTTGCGGCGGATCTCGGCGAGCCGCCCGTAGGCCTCCTCCAGGGAGAACTGTGCTTCCGGGTCGCTGAGGTCGTCCACCAACTGGTACACGGCCGCCAGACGCGTGTAGTCGGTGCCCCGGCGGCGCACCGTCCGGGATGCCGTCACGGGGTCGTCGACCAGGGACGGCTGGTGGGAGATCGACAACAAGGTGAAGGTGACGTTCGGCTCGCAGCGGTCCAGGCCGTAGGACCGGCAGACGGCGAACATCGCCGCCTCCACGTCCTCGGCGCCCTCGCCGCCTGCCAGCAGCAGTTCACCGATACGCAGCGTCAGGTCGAGCACACGCGGAACAGCCGGACCCTCGTCCTCCTCCGTCTTGTGGGCGGACTCCGGCGCGGGCCGCTCGGCCACCGGCATCCGCAGCATCGTGCGCATCCGGTCCTGCCAGGGCACGTCCTTGGTCAGACTGATCACGGGGATGCCGGTCGGCGGTGTGAAGGCAGGCGGCGCGTGCCTGGCGCTGTAGGTCCTCGGCGGGTTGAACGCCGAACCCTCCGGCTCCGCCGTCGGCGCCTGCGGGACGTCGAGTCCCTTGGGGAAGACGAACTCGGACGTCGTCTCGGACTCCGTACCGGCCGCTCGGGGCACGGTCAGCCCCTCGGGGATCGCGAACTCCGACGTCGTCGACATGTCCCCGTCGACGCCGGTCCCGGCCGGAGGCAGGAACGCACTCCTCGCCTCGTCCGACTTCGGTTTGCGGTCCTCCGCGTCCGTCACTGCCTGGCGCTCCCTGTACGACACGTCAGCCTCGTACCCCCCACAGCCTCAGTATGCGCACAGACGGACGAACGGGCCGCACGCGCAGGCGTGCGGCCCGTCAGCAACAGGAGAAGGGGTCAGTGACCGCCGCTCTCCTTGAAACGCTTGTAGGACCGCTCGATCTCGATCTCGGCGTCCGTACGGCCCACCCAGTTGGCGCCCTCGACCGACTTGCCGGGCTCCAGGTCCTTGTAGACCTCGAAGAAGTGCTGGATCTCCAGACGGTCGAACTCCGACACGTGGTGGATGTCCCGCAGGTGCTCCACGCGCGGGTCCGTCGACGGCACGCACAGCAGCTTGTCGTCGCCGCCCGCCTCGTCCGTCATGCGGAACATGCCGATCGCGCGGCAGCGGATCAGGCAGCCCGGGAACGTCGGCTCGTCGAGGATGACCAGCGCGTCCAGCGGGTCGCCGTCCTCGCCGAGGGTGTTCTCGACGAAGCCGTAGTCGGTCGGGTAGGCGGTCGAGGTGAAGAGTCGCCGGTCCAGGCGGATACGACCGGTCTCGTGGTCCACCTCGTACTTGTTGCGCGAACCCTTCGGAATCTCGATCGTGACGTCGAACTCCACCGGTGGCTCCTCCATGATCAACACATAGTTCTGGTGGTTAAGTGTCCCTCACGCAGGTGTGTGATCGCGAAAGGGGCTGGTGGTCGTGCCAGAGCTGAGGCCTTGGCGGGCCGCGAAACCGCACGTGGTGCGGCTCGCGGATACCGTGCGACCGCGCCTGGCCCGGGCCGCGGCAGCCACGAGACCACGGCTCGAGCGGCTCGCACGAGCCGGAAAACCGCAGGTCGCGAAGGGTGCGCGGCCGAAGACCTGGCAGTACACCGCGGGCGCCGCCACCGCCGGACTCGCACTGACCGCCGGTGTGGTGACCGCCGCCGGTCCCTGGGACTCCACGGGTCAGCGTACGGCCGAGCGGGACCGGGCAGTGGCCCTGGGCCGCGCGGGTGGCACAGATCACGGCAGGGCCCCCGGCGCGCCCGGCCGGCCCCGCCCCGCCCCCACCGCCGGACCGGTGCTGACCGGCCTCGGCGGCGTCAGCACCGTCAAGTCCGCCCCGGACGGCAAGGCCCTCACGGACGCCCTCACGCCCCTGCTGAAGGACCCCGCCCTCGGCCCCCGGCCCGCCGCCGCGGTCATCGACGTGACCACCGGCAGGCGCCTGTTCGGCAAGGCCTCCGGCACCGCGCTCACCCCCGCCTCCACGACGAAGGTCGCCACGGCCGTCGCCGCGCTGTCCGCGATGGGCGCCGACCACCGCCTCACCACCCGTGCGGCGCTCGAACCCGACACGAAGGAAGTCGTTCTGGTCGGCGGCGGCGACCCCACGCTCACCGACCGCGAGAAGGCGGGCCCGTGGGCGAGCCTGCGCACGCTGGCCGCAGGGACGGCCGCCGCCCTCGCCGACCGGGGCGTCCGAGAGGTGACCCTCTCCTACGACACGACCCGTTACGCGGGCGACGAAATGCACCCGATCGGGGTCGACGGCAACCTCGCCCGCGTCACCCCTCTGATGGCCGACGAGGGCCGCACGAACGATTCGACGAGCGGCCCGGCCCAGCGCGTGCCGGACCCGGCCGCGGACGCCGCCCGCCGGTTCGGGGAGCTCCTGAAGTCCCACGGCATCAAGACCACGGCCCCCGGCCCGTCCAAGGCCACGACCCGCGCCAAGACCCTCGCCGCGGTCTCCTCGCCCCCGCTCTCCGCCGTCGTCGAACGCATGCTGACCAACAGCGACAACGACATCGCCGAGGCCCTCGCCCGCCAGACGGCCGTCGCCACGGGCCACCGGGCCGACTTCGCCGGCGCCGGCAAGGCCATCGGCGGCCAACTGCGCAAGCTCGGTCTCCCCGTGAAGGGCGCCGCCTTCAAGGACGGCAGCGGCCTGAACCGCGCCGACCGGCTGACCCCCGACCTCCTCACCGCCCTGCTCGCCAAGGCCGCCGACCCCTCCCACCCCGAGCTCCGCCCGGCCCTCACCGGTCTCCCCGTCGCCGGCTTCACCGGCACCCTGACCACCCGTTACACGGACGGAGCATCCGGCGTCGTCCGCGCCAAGACCGGCACCCTCTCGGGCGTCCACACCCTCGCGGGCACCCTCGTCGACGAGGACGGCCGCCTGCTCGCCTTCGCGTTCATGGCCACGGACACGGACCCCGGCAGACCGGCGGCGACCCAGCAGGCACTGGACCGGATCGCGAGCGCGCTGGCGGCGTGCGGCTGCCGGTGACCGCCGCCCGCCCCGCGCCCCCGTGACCTGCCCCCGCTCTCGCCGCCCTGCCCCAGCGGTCGGCGCTCACGTACGGTTGACGCATGACGAGCATCGGTGGTGCTTCAACCGGCATGGTCGACTGGAATCTCGCGGTTGCGACCGCGACCCGGCTCGTACGGCCGGGCCCTGAGGTCAGTCGCGACGAGGCCCGGGCCGTCGTGGCGGAGCTGCGCCGGCATGCCAAGGCCTCGGAGGAACACGTCCGCGGATTCACCCGGCTGGGCACCGAGGAGGGGCACGACACCCCCGTCCTCGTCGTCGACCGCCCGGGCTGGATCCGGGCGAACGTCGCAGGGTTCCGGGAAATCCTCAGGCCCCTGCTCGACAAGATGCAGGAACGGCGCGGCAACACCCCCGGCGGTTCCGTGATGGGAGCCGTCGGCGGCAAGGTCACCGGCGTCGAACTGGGCATGCTGCTGTCCTTCCTGGCCTCCCGCGTCCTCGGCCAGTACGAGACCTTCGCCCCGGCCACCCGCGAACTCCCCTCGGGCGCGAACGGCGGCGGCCGGCTCCTCCTCGTCGCCCCGAACATCGTCCACGTCGAGCGCGAACTCGACGTCGACCCCCACGACTTCAGGCTCTGGGTGTGCCTGCACGAGGAGACCCACCGCACCCAGTTCACCGCCGTGCCCTGGCTGCGGGACCACCTGGAGGGTGAGATCCAGGCCTTCCTCCAGGAGACCGACGTCGACCCCATGACCGTCCTGGAACGCGTCCGGGAGGCCGCCCAGACCCTCGCCGGGGGCCGCCCCGAGGCCGAGGAGGACGACGGCGGTCGCTCACTCGTCGAGATCGTCCAGACCCCCGCCCAGCGCGAGATCCTCGGCCGCCTGACGGCCGTGATGTCCCTGCTGGAGGGCCACGCCGACTTCGTGATGGACGGCGTCGGCCCGGACGTCGTGCCGACCGTCGGGGAGATCCGCGAGAAGTTCCAGCAGCGCCGCGCCAAGGGTGCCTCCCGCCTGGACCTGGCCCTGCGCAAGCTGCTCGGCCTGGACGCCAAGCTCCGCCAGTACCGGGACGGCGAACGCTTCGTGCGGGCCGTCGTCGACGAGGCGGGCATGGACGGCTTCAACCGCGTGTGGACCTCGCCCAACACCCTCCCGACCAAGTCGGAGATCGCCAAACCGGCGGACTGGGTCGCGCGGGTGCACCGCAGGGCCGAGTAGTGAACATCGCGGGAAGGTCGTGAAAGGAAACCGGTCGACGGCAGGCGAACGCCCCTCCAATCACCCGTCCGAGGGACCGTGAGGCAGGGGTAGGCGTGCAATGCTCGGGGAACGGCCCGGTTCTGTCACCATCTACACACTCTGCGTGACCGACACGCGGGCTCACCCCCCGAAAACTTCATGAAGGGAACCGGACATGGGTCCCCATCCTGCGGTCGCGGCGATACGCCTGGCGGTCCGCCGCGTCCTCCACGACCTCCTCACCGAACACCACCGCGCCCCCGTCGCGGTCCCGCACGCCCTCCCGCACGAGCTGCCGCCCCCGCCGCTCGTGCTCGTGGCGTGCTCCGGCGGCGCCGACTCCATGGCCCTGGCCTCCGCCCTCGCCTTCGAGGCCCCCAAGCTCGGCATCAGAGCCGGCGGCATCACCGTCGACCACGGCCTCCAGCCCGGCTCCGACGCCCGCGCCGCGGAGGTCGTCCAGCGCCTGCGCGAACTCGGCCTCGACCCCGTCGACTCCGTCGCCGTCACCGTCGGCCGGACGGGCGGACCCGAAGCCGCAGCCCGCGACGCCCGCTACGCCGCACTCGACACCGCCGCCGAACGCCACGGCGCCGCCGCGGTCCTGCTCGGCCACACCCGCGACGACCAGGCCGAAACCGTCCTCCTCGGCCTCGCCCGGGGCTCCGGCATCCGCTCCCTGTCCGGCATGGCCGCGGTCTCGGGGGCCGGCGGCCGCTACCGGCGCCCCTTCCTGGAACTGGACCGGCAGACCGCCCGCAAGGCCTGCATGGTCCAGTCCCTGCCCGTCTGGGACGACCCCCACAACGCCGACCCCGCCTACACCCGCTCCCGGCTGCGCCACGAGGGCCTGCCCGCCCTGGAGAAGGCCCTCGGCAAAGGCGTCGTCGAGGCCCTCGCCCGTACGGCCCAGCTCTCCCGCGACGACGCCGACGCCCTCGACTCCTGGGCGAGTCAGGCCGAGGCCACCGTCCGCGATGCCGCGGGGCTCCTGGAGTGCGCCAAGCTCTACGCCCTGCCGCCCGCCGTACGCCGCCGCGTCCTGCGCCGGGCCGCGATCGAGGCCGGGGCACCCGCCGGGTCGCTGTTCGCCCGCCACATCGAGGAAATCGACCGGCTGATCACCGGCTGGCGCGGCCAGGGAGCCATCAACCTCCCCGGCAAGGTCGTGGCCCGCCGCCAGGGTGGCAGACTGGTGATTCGGCAAGGCTGAACCACGACCCCTCCCCGCAGTCGTAAGGAGGGGCCGCTCGGCCGGTGGGACGACCGAAAGTGATGCGGGTGGACGCGAAAGACATGGGTGCCGACCTTGAGAAGGTGCTCATCACCAAGGAAGAGATCGACGCCAAGCTGGCCGAGCTGGCTGCGAAGATCGACGCGGAGTACGCGGGCAAGGACCTGCTGATCGTCGGAGTCCTCAAGGGCGCGGTGATGGTCATGGCCGACCTCGCCCGGGCGCTGTCCACCCCCGTCACCATGGACTGGATGGCCGTATCCTCGTACGGGGCGGGCACCCAGTCCTCCGGTGTGGTGCGGATCCTGAAGGACCTCGACACCGACATCAAGGGCAAGCACGTCCTCATCGTCGAGGACATCATCGACTCCGGCCTGACCCTGTCCTGGCTGCTCTCCAACCTCGGCTCGCGCGAGCCCGCATCCCTCAAGGTGTGCACGCTGCTGCGCAAGCCCGAGGCCGCGAAGGTGGCCATCGACGTGGAATGGGCCGGATTCGACATCCCCAACGAATTCGTCGTGGGATACGGCCTCGACTATGCCGAGAAGTACCGCAACCTCCCGTTCGTCGGTACGCTCGCGCCCCACGTGTACGGCGGCTGAGAACCCGGCCGCGGTGCCGTGCCGGTGATCGGGAACCCCAGCGGGCGTCCCGCCGTTGGAGCAGGCGTAGGCGGATCGCCAGCCGTCCCACGCAGCTTCAGGTGACAATGCTGGGGTACCGTCCGAAGAACAGTCTTTATCAAACTCACTATGGCAGGAGGGACGGGGCGGCACCGCTCCGTATGGATGGACGTGAAGCGATACTTCCGTGGGCCGGTCATGTGGATCGTGCTGGCCGTCCTCGCCGTGGTCGTGTTGATGCAGGTCGTCGGCTCGTCCGGCGGCTACAAGACGGTGGACACCGGCCAGGTCGTCCAGGCGATCAACCAGAACAGGGTCGAGTCGGCCAAGCTGACCACCGGTGACGAATCGATCATCAAGGTCACGCTCAAGGACGGCGTGAAGGTCGAGGGCAGCTCGAAGATCCAGGCGAGCTACATCGGCACCCAGGGCGTCGACCTCGCCAACACGCTGCAGAACAAGTACCAGGACAAGCAGATCCCGGACGGCTACACGGTTTCGCCGTCCAAGCAGAACCCGTTCGTGGGCATCCTGCTCTCGCTGCTGCCCTTCGTGCTGATCGTGGTCGTGTTCCTGTTCCTGATGAACCAGATGCAGGGCGGCGGCTCCCGGGTCATGAACTTCGGGAAGTCCAAGGCCAAGCTCATCACCAAGGACACCCCCAAGACGACCTTCGCCGACGTCGCCGGATCCGACGAGGCCGTCGAGGAGCTCCACGAGATCAAGGAGTTCCTCCAGGAGCCGGCCAAGTTCCAGGCCGTCGGCGCCAAGATCCCCAAGGGCGTCCTGCTCTACGGGCCTCCCGGCACCGGCAAGACCCTGCTCGCGCGTGCCGTCGCGGGCGAGGCGGGCGTCCCCTTCTACTCGATCTCCGGTTCCGACTTCGTCGAGATGTTCGTCGGTGTCGGTGCCTCCCGGGTCCGTGACCTGTTCGAGCAGGCCAAGGCGAACGCCCCGGCGATCGTCTTCGTCGACGAGATCGACGCGGTCGGCCGCCACCGCGGCGCCGGCCTCGGCGGTGGTCACGACGAGCGCGAGCAGACCCTGAACCAGCTCCTCGTCGAGATGGACGGCTTCGACGTCAAGGGCGGCGTGATCCTCATCGCCGCGACGAACCGGCCCGACATCCTCGACCCGGCGCTGCTGCGCCCCGGCCGCTTCGACCGGCAGATCGCCGTCGACCGCCCGGACATGCAGGGCCGTCTGGAGATCCTCAAGGTCCACCAGAAGGGCAAGCCGGTCGCGCCCGACGTCGACCTGTCGGCCATGGCCCGCCGTACGCCCGGTATGACCGGTGCCGATCTGGCCAACGTGCTGAACGAGGCCGCCCTGCTGACGGCCCGCAGCGACCAGAAGCTGATCGACAACCACATGCTGGACGAGGCGATCGACCGTGTGGTGGCGGGCCCGCAGAAGCGGACCCGGATCATGTCGGACAAGGAGAAGAAGATCACCGCGTACCACGAGGGCGGACACGCCCTGGTCGCGGCGGCTTCGCCGAACTCCGATCCCGTCCACAAGATCACGATCCTGTCGAGAGGCCGGGCCCTCGGCTACACGATGGTGCTGCCGGACGAGGACAAGTACTCCACCACGCGCAACGAGATGCTGGACCAGCTGGCCTACATGCTGGGCGGCCGCGCGGCCGAGGAGCTCGTCTTCCACGACCCGACCACGGGTGCCGCCAACGACATCGAGAAGGCCACCGGTCTGGCCCGCGCGATGGTCACGCAGTACGGCATGACCGAGCGTCTCGGCGCGATCAAGTTCGGTGGCGACAACACCGAGCCGTTCCTCGGCCGTGAGATGTCTCACCAGCGCGACTACTCGGAAGAGGTCGCCGCGCTCGTGGACGAAGAGGTCAAGAAGCTCATCGAGACCGCGCACAACGAGGCGTGGGAGATCCTGGTCGAGAACCGCGACGTCCTCGACAACCTGGTGCTGCAGCTGCTGGAGAAGGAGACGCTGGGCAAGGAGGAGATCGCCGAGATTTTCGCCCCCATCGTCAAGCGCCCGCCGCGGCCCGCCTGGACGGGATCCTCCCGCCGTACGCCGTCCACCCGTCCGCCGGTCCTCTCCCCCAAGGAGCTGGCCCTGACGAACGGTGCGAACGGCGCGACGCCGGCCATCTCCACCGCGAAGAGCACCGTGGCGGAGCCCGCCCCGGCGCCCGAGCGGACGCCGGAGGACCGCCCCGAGAGCTGACCGGGCTCCCGGCAGGCCCACCGGCCCCGGAATGGATGCTGCGCCCCCCAGGTTTTAGCCTGGGGGGCGCGGCTTTGCGTCATATCCGCAGGCCCCCCGTGAAGGAACAGGAACGAGGCATCAGATGACCGACCCCGTGACGCTGGACGGCGAGGGCCAGATCGGCGAGTTCGACGAGAAGCGCGCCGAGAACGCCGTACGCGAACTGCTGATCGCGGTCGGCGAGGACCCGGACCGCGAGGGCCTGAGGGAGACGCCGGCGCGAGTGGCGCGGGCGTACAAGGAGATATTCGCAGGCCTGTGGCAGAAGCCCGAGGACGTGCTGACCACGACGTTCGACCTCGGGCACGACGAGATGGTCCTCGTGAAGGACATCGAAGTCCTGAGCTCCTGCGAGCACCATCTCGTGCCGTTCGTCGGGGTCGCGCACGTCGGCTACATCCCGTCCGTCGAAGGCAAGATCACGGGCCTGTCGAAGCTCGCCCGGCTCGTGGACGTCTATGCCCGGCGCCCGCAGGTGCAGGAGCGGCTCACCACGCAGATCGCCGACTCCCTGATGGAGATCCTGGAACCGCGCGGCGTGATCGTCGTCGTGGAGTGCGAGCACATGTGCATGTCGATGCGCGGCGTCCGGAAGGTGGGCGCCAAGACGATCACGTCGGCGGTCCGGGGGCAGCTGCGCGATTCGGCGACCCGCAACGAGGCCATGAGCCTCATCATGGCCCGCTGACGCCGTCCTTTCTCACACCGTCGGGGCCACGCCTGTGCCGTCGTTCTCGTCGTCCTCCGGGAGCTTGCAGACGCGCTCCAGGAAAAGGGCGGCCGCTATGACGCCGATGCCCGCGAGGACGGAGAGGCCGGCGTAGATGGCCTGGTCCCGGCGGGCGGGGATGTCGAGCGATTCCAGGAGGAAGACGCCGGTGCCGCCGTACATGCCGGCGACCAGAGCGGCGACCAGGGCGCTGGCGTGGCCGAAGACGACCGCACGGGCCGCCATGAGGGGGTCGACGCCCTTGGCCTCGGGGCGGCGCTCGCGCTGGGCCTTGAGCCGGGCGCGGATGGAGAGCGCCGTGGCCAGCAGGATCACGGCGATCACGGCCAGGACGACGGGGGCGGCCAGGGGGACGCTGGGGAGCGTCCCGACCGAGTTCCACAGGCGGGCGCCCGCCCAGGAGAGGACTCCGGCCACGACGAAGACGCCGGCCAGCACCCGGATACGCAGCTCTCTCACGGTGTCCCTTCGGTTCCCCGGCGTCCGGCCCCGTTCGCGGCCGTCTTGACCTTAACGGCTACTCGGGCAGCCGGAGTTCCAGGTCGGTGCGGGGCGCCACGCCGTCGCGGGTGACGGCGTCCAGCAGACCGGCGACCGGGCCGCGGCCGGGCAGCTGTGCCTCGGGGTCCAGGTCGTGCCAGGGGGCCAGGACGAAGGCGCGTTCGTGGGCCCGGGGGTGGGGGAGGG
The DNA here is from genome assembly GCF_009872555.1 of Streptomyces sp. SID5643. Lineage (NCBI taxonomy): Bacteria > Bacillati > Actinomycetota > Actinomycetes > Kitasatosporales > Streptomycetaceae > Streptomyces > Streptomyces sp. SID5643. The sequence goes on along the minus strand of NZ_WWIC01000369.1, from coordinate 42,574 downwards.
TGAGCTGCGGGTCGTCGGAGACGACATCGGCGTAGGAGACGATGTCGACGTCGAGGGTGCGGGGGCCCCAGTGCTCGTCCCGGACGCGGTGGAAGGCCTCCTCGACGGCGTGTGCGCGCTCCAGGAGCGAGGAGGGCGGGAGGGTGGTCTTGAGGACCACGACGGCGTTGAAGTAGGCGGGCTGGCTGCCGGGGTCCACGCCCCAGGGCTCGGTCTCGTAGACGGGGGAGACGCCCTTGATGCGGACACCGGGCGTATCCTCCAGGGCGTCGATGGCCCCCTGGAGGGTCTCCAGGCGGTTGCCGAGGTTGGAGCCGAGGGCGACCACGGCCCGTTTGGGGTTGGACAGGGTGGTGTCGGCGGCGTCGACCTTCTCGACGACGGAGGTGGGTACCGGCTGTACGGTCGGGTCGGTCGGACCCTTGATGAAGGGCGCGGTCATGCTCGGCTCCGGGTGATGGTGACGGTCACGTCGTCGAAGGGGACGGTGATCGGGGCGTCCGGTTTGTGGACGCAGACCTCGACCTCCTGCACCACCTCGTGCTTCAGACAGGCCTGGGCGATGCGCTCGGCGAGCGTCTCGATGAGGTCGACGGGCTCGCCCTGGACGACGGCCACGACCTCCTCCGCCACGATGCCGTAGTGCACGGTCTTCGTCAGGTCGTCGTCGGCCGCGGCCGGCCGGGTGTCCAGGCCGAGGACGAGGTCCACGACGAAGGTCTGGCCCTCTGCACGTTCCTCGGGGAACACGCCGTGGTGCCCGCGGGCCTTCAGGCCGCGCAGCGCGACACGGTCCACGCGAATCACTCCTGCAATCGTCGGTCAGGGCCGGGCGGTGCCGTGTGCGGTCGGCACACCGGCCTCGGTCGAATCTACCTGCGGGCCCGGGCGGGCCCGGGCCGGGCCCGGCAGGATTCATCCGGCGTTCCCCCTGGGGAACCCGCCGGTGCACAGGTTGGTAGCCGCCCCTACCCGGGCGTCCGTGATTCCAACCACTTCCTGCCGCCTACCCACTCAGGCGGGGGTGTCGTCCTGCTCGTCCTCGTCGGTTTCGGCCAGGACGGGGGAAGCGTGGTGCGACCAGAGTTTCCACCCCAGGGGCGTGCGCCGGAACACGTTCGTGGCGACCACGAGCTGCCCGACGAGCGGGCCGAGCTCCCCGTCGGCGCCCTCGGGGGCGGGGCCGCCGCTGAGGATGTTCTCGGTGCAGTTGACCAGGGCGGTGTCGCCGGTGACGGAGACGTGCACGTCGGTGAGGAAGAACTGGATGTAGTCGGTGTTCGCCATGATCAGGGCGTACGACCGCAGGACCTCGCCGCGGCCGGTGAGCACGGGCCAGCCGGGGTGCACGCAGGAGACCACCCCGGTGTCGGCCGGGTCGTGGTAGCTCTCGTCGACGCCCAGGTCGGAGGGGGTGAGCCAGAGCGACGCCAGTTCCTCGAAGTCGCCCTGTTCCAGTGCCTCGTAGAAGGCGGTGTTGGCGGCCTCGACCTGCTCGACGTCGGTGTGCGGGGCGCTCACCGGGCTCCTTCTGTGCCGGTGCGCGCACCGGCGATGGCGCGGGCCACGCGGACCGCGTCGGCCGTGGCGCGGACCTCGTGGACACGGACCGCCCATGCGCCGGCGTGTGCGGCGAGCGCGGAGACGGCGGCGGTGGCGGCGTCGCGTTCGCGTGCGGGCGGCGGCGGGCCGTCGGGACCGGCGAGGATCCGGCCGAGGAAGCGTTTGCGGGAGGCGGCGACGAGCAGGGGGTGGCCGAGAGCGAGGACGCGGTCGAGGCCGGCGAGGAGGGCGAGGTCGTGCTCGGCGTCCTTGGAGAAGCCGAGGCCGGGATCGACGATGACGCGGTCGGGGGCGATGCCTCCGGCCAGGACGGCCTCCACGCGTGCGTGCAGTTCGTCGACGACTTCGGTGACGACGTCGGTGTACTCGCCCCGGACGTTGCCGCCCTGGAGGAAGCCGCGCCAGTGCATGACGACGAAGGGGGCTCCGGCGTGGGCGACGGCCGGGATCATGCGGGGGTCGGCGAGGCCGCCGCTGACGTCGTTGACGAGGGCGGCCCCGGCCGCGAGGGCGCGTTCGGCGACGGAGGCGCGCATGGTGTCGACGGAGACCGTGACGCCCTCGGAGGCCAGACCGCGCACGACGGGGACGACGCGGCGCAGTTCCTCGGCCTCGTCGACCCGGGTGGCTCCGGGCCGGGTGGACTCGCCGCCGACGTCGACCAGGTCGGCGCCCTCGGTGACCAGGTCGAGGCCGCGCTTGACGGCGGCCGTGGTGTCGAAGAAGCGGCCGCCGTCGGAGAAGGAGTCGGGGGTGACGTTCACGACTCCCATGACCGCGCAGCGGTCCCGTTCCGGTAGGCCCGCCACGCGCCCGCGTCCGCTCTGGTTGCTCATATGTTCAGCGTAGGCCCGGGGGCGGTCACGAGGCGCCGCGGCCCGGGCCGGTCACGCCGCCCGGACGTTCCGTTCCGCCGTCGCGCCGTGGGCGCACGGGCGGCGGGTCGCCGGGCGCCGTCGGCGCAGGAGGGGCGGCATAGGCAGGGCGAGGGTGACGAAGCCCTCGGCCTGCATGGCGGCGAAGCCGATGCGGGGCAGGTCGGCGGAGGCCCGGTAGACGACGAAGCGCGGCTCCCAGCGCGGCTGGAACTTGGCGTTGAACTTGTACAGGGACTCGATCTGGAACCAGCGGGAGAGGAAGACCAGCAGTCCGCGCCAGGCGCGCAGCACGGGGCCGGCGCCGATCTTCTCGCCGCGGGCGAGCGCGGCGCGGAACATGGCGAAGTTGAGGGAGACGCGTGCGACGCCCAGGTGGGGGGCGGCCTGGAGGGCGGCCACGATGAGCAGTTCGTTCATGCCGGGGTCGGCCGAGCGGTCGCGGCGCATCAGGTCCAGGGAGACGCCGTCGGGGCCCCAGGGCACGAAGTGCAGGATCGCCTTCAGATCGCCGTAGGGGCCGGGGTGGTCGTCCTGCTTGTGGGCGGTGGCGATGAGGCAGTCGCCGTCGGCGGGGTCGCCGACGCGGCCCAGGGCCATGGAGAAGCCCCGTTCGGTGTCGGTGCCGCGCCAGTCGTCGGCGGCTTGCCGGATCCGCTCCAGTTCGGCTTCGCCGAGGTCACGGACACGTCGTACCCGGGTTTCGTAACCGGCGCGCTCGATGCGCTTGACCATCTGGCGCACGTTGCGCATCGCGCGGCCGGCGAGGGAGAAATCCGCGACGTCCACCACCGCCTCGTCGCCCAGTTCGAGGGCGTCGAGCCCGGTCTCGCGGGTCCACACCTCGCCGCCGGTCTCGGAGCAGCCCATGACGGCGGGGGTCCAGGAGTGGGCCCTGGCCTCGTCCATGAACCGTTCGATGGCGCCGGGCCAGGCCTCGACGTCGCCGATCGGGTCGCCGCTGGCGAGCATCACACCGGAGACGACGCGGTAGGTGACGGCCGCCTTGCCGCTGGGGGAGAAGACGACGGCCTTGTCGCGGCGCAGGGCGAAGTGGCCGAGGGAGTCGCGGCGCCCGTGCTTGTCGAGCAGGGCGCGCAGCCGGACCTCGTCCTCCTCGGTGAGCCGTGCGGCGGGGTGTTCGGGGCGGAAGGCCAGATAGATGGTGGTGACGGCGGTGAGCAGGCCGAGGGCGCCGAGGGAGAAGGCGACGGTCCAGGAGGTGTTGCCCTGGTAGTCGACCGGCCCCTCGAAGCCGAACAGGCCGTAGATGACGTGGGTGATGCGGTCGGCGAGGCTGGGGTCGCCGACGATGCGATCGCTGTGGACGCTGACGATGAGCAGCCCGAGCAGGAGCGAACCGGCGCTCATCAGGACGAAGTTGGCGAGGGCCCGCCAGCGGCTGCGCGGGTCGGGCAGCGCGTTGAACTGGTCCCGGTGGCGCAGCAGGGGTGCCAGCAGGGCCAGGGAGATCAGCATGCCCACGAGCGAGTGCCGGTAGGTGAACTGGGCGACGGCGCCGGCGGGCAGGAGTGCCACGGCGGCCCGCCAGGCCCTGCGCTTGCCGCGCTTGAGGCCGTGGGCGAGCAGCAGCAACAGCACGCCGGTGCTGAGGGACAGGGCGGCGGCGAACGGGCCGAGCGCGCCGGGCAGTACCTCGGCGATGGCGTGCATCCGGCTGTGCCGGAAGCGGGGGAAGACGCCCGCGCCGATGTCCAGGACGCCCACCAGGGCGCAGGCTCTGCCGACGAGGACGGGGACGGCCTCGGGGCGCGGCCCGCGCAGTATCCGGCTCACCCGGCCCGGGTGGGCCGTATCGTCGGCGCGGGTCGGAACCTCACCCGATATTTCGTCATCTGTCCTGACAGACATCGCATCCCGTAGTTCTGCGAGAGACCTTGGATCCGGGCCCGATTCGGGCATCCGGCGACATTGCGCCCTCTAGGACGGTGTCTCGGGGAGAGAGGTTCACTCCCCGCGTCAAAGGCGTTTCAAAGGCCGAGGAAAGTCCGGGACAAGCCCTTGCGAAGGTGTGCTCGGGGGCGGGCCCGGCCAGAGTGTGCGGACAGGTAACCAACCCATGGGTCTGACGAGCAACAAGGTGCTGGTGCTGGCGGTGTTGTCCGCCGTGCTGCTGTTCGCCGGCACGGTCTGGCTGTGGCCACGGCTGGCGCGGAGCGGCTGGCGTGCCGTGGGCGGGCGTATCGGCCTGCTGCTGGGCACGCAGCTGGCGCTGTTCGCCGCGGTGGGCCTCGCCGCCAACCAGGCCTTCGGCTTCTACGCGAGCTGGGCGGACCTGTTCGGGCAGGAGAAGGACCAGGGCGTGGTCGTCGACCACACGCCGGGCGGCGGTCCGCTGGAGGTGACCGGCTCGCGCGCGGTGCCGGGGGCGGGCGGTGTGCCGCCCCGGGCCGGCGGCCGGGTCCAGCAGGTCGAGATCGTGGGCCGTACGACCCGGATCGCCACGCCCGCGTACGTCTATCTGCCGCCGGAGTACTTCCAGTCGCGGTACCGCACCCACAGGTTCCCGGCGGCCGTGGTGCTGACCGGCTATCCGGGCACGGCGTCCGCGCTGGTGGAGAAGCTCCAGTATCCGCGTACGGCTCTGGAACTCGCCCGGGACGGCCGGGCGGAGCCGATGATTCTCGTGATGCTGCGGCCCACGGTGGCGCCGCCCCGGGACACGGAGTGCGTCGACATCCCGGGCGGGCCGCAGACCGAGTCGTTCTTCGCGAAGGACCTCCCCGACGCGTTGCGCTCGCACTACAGGGTCGCCGAAAAGGCGGGCGGTCTGGGCATCATCGGCAACTCCACCGGCGGCTACTGCGCGTTGAAGATCGCGCTGCACCATCCCGATGTGTATGCCGCCGGAGCGGGCCTGTCCGCTTACTACAAGGCGCCGATCGACGCCACGACGGGCGATCTCTTCCAGGGTGACAAGGCGCTGCGCAATCGCGCCGATCTGTGGTGGTGTCTCGCGCACATGCCCGCTCCCGACACGTCCCTGCTGGTCAGCAGCAGCAAGCGGGGCGAGACCAACTACCGGGGCACGCTGAGGTTCATAGAGCGGGTGAAGGACACCCGGCGGACGGGGATCTCGTCGATCGTCCTGGAAAGCGGCGGGCACAACTTCAACACCTGGCGGCGCGAGATTCCGGCGGCGCTGGAGTGGATGAGCGGGCGGCTGGCCGGACGGGAAAATGATCTTGGGAATTGATCGAGCGGTCGATTCCGGTTCTTCCCTCGTTCCGATGCCGTGTGAACGTTTCGGTGTGGTTTTGTTTTTGCGGGGTGGGTCACCATGATTCGCCTACGCGCGGTAAGTTTCTGGCCATGCCACGTGGACGTCACCGTCATTCCCCGCCCCTTCACAGGATGCTGCCCCCGTCGGCGATCGCAGGCGTCTCCCTCGTCTGCGCGTTGGGGCCCTGGGTGTTCACGGAGCCGATGGTGCTCCGCGGTCTGGCCGCGGCCGCCGCGGCGACGGCGGTCATCGGCGCGGTCGTGCTGCGCCGTTGGGACACCCAGGCGGGCAAGCGCGTCGCCGACCTCACGCGCGCGCGTGCGAGCGACGAGTGGCGCTTCGAGGAGCGCGTCGCCGAACTGGAGGCCGACCTGGAGGAGTCGCGCGAGCTGCGCGCGAAGCTGGAGCAGCGGTTGCGCTCCAAGCGCACCGAACTGGCCGGTCTGCGCAACGAGCACGCCGCGCTGCTGCGCCGGTACGCCACGGCGGAGGCCGATCGCGCGAGCGTCCTCGAAGACCGCCGGATGCTGGAGATAGAGGCGACGGCCCCGGTACGGGCCGCGCTGCCGGCGGGAGCGCCGGACACGGCACCGGACGCGGACGGGACGCCTGCCGCTCCCGCCGTCGAGGAAGAGCCCGCGGTTCCCGCCGTGTTCTCGCCCGAGGGTTCCCGGCTGTTCCTGCGGGCCGCGGCCGCACTCGCCCGGCTCGACGGCGAGACGGTGCCGGTCCCGGACCCGGACGGCGGCGGCGACGGCGACGGCGTCCCGAAGGACGAGGACGCGGAGCCCGCACCGGAGCAGGAACAGCCGGAGCAGGAAGAGTCGCAGCAGGGACAGGCGGAGCAGCGGGAGCAGGTGCCGGAGGACGAGGCGCAGCGGCAGTCCGAGGCGGACGACGGGCACGAGCGCACGACCGCCGGGACGTCCGCGGCGGGCGGCGGTGCCGCCGTGCCGGCCGGCGGGAGCGACCGGCTCCCGGAGCCCGCGCGGGCCGGGCAGCCCGCGGGCCGGCGCTCCGGCCACTACACCGTGCCGACCGCCGTGGCCGTCCCGCCGCAGTCGCCGGTGCGGCGTCCGCAGGCCGGCGGCGGGTTCGACTTCTTCGGCACGAAGGCGGGCACCTCGCGGGCGGCCCTGGAAGCCGTGCAGAACGAGGACCTCGCCGATGTCGTCGGCCAGGAGGCGCTCGCCCTGCACAAGGCCGAGACCGAGGCCCGCTACAAGCCGGCCGACGAGGAGTCGCGCGGCATCGGCCAGGTCATCGACCTGACGGCGCACGACGAGACGGAGCAGATCGACGTGCAGGGGCTGCGCAGCGCGGTCTCCTGACGCCTCTTCCGACGCTGGGCCCCTCGGCTACGGCCGAGGGGCCCAGCGCCCGTGCGCGGTCATGCCATCCAGCGGTCCGGCCGCGCGTCCCGGCGCCCCGTGCGGGACCGTTCCGCCTGCGCCGCCAGCAGTTCGCGCGCCTCGGCCGTGTCCCGCAGCCGGGCCCGCACCGTCTTGTTCGCGCCCGTGTCCACACACACGTCGGCGAGGCCCCGGGCCCGTTCCCACGGCCCCTGCGTCATCCGTACGCTCTGCACCTTGGCGTGCGGCACGAGCGCCAGGCTCCGCCGCAGCAGCCCGGACCGGGACGCGAACACGGCGTCCGTGACGGCGAGTCCGTACCCGCGCCACCACAGCGGCACGCACCAGCGGGCACCGCGCGGCGCCGGTGACAGGTCCGCGGGGCCCGGCACGCTCACCCCGGGCAGCACCCGCGCGACGACGTCCTCGGCGATCTCGCGCGGAGCGACCGGCACCAGCACGGAGTTGGACGAGCCCGCGACATCCAGTTCGACGCGGACCCAGCCGCGCCGCCGCCACAGCAGCGGTTCCACGATCCGCACGGTCTGGACGCGTCCCGGCGGCACCGTCTCGTGGGACCGGTCCAGCAGTCCGTGGTCGATACGCAGCCCGTCGGGCGACTCGGCGAGCGTCCAGTCGTACTCGGCGACGAACCGCCCGACGCTGCTCGCACCCGCCGTGCCCAGCAGCGGCAGGGCGACCGCGAGGACCGTCCACAGGCTGTGGGTGACCAGCCACAGCACCGGCGGGACGACGAGCGCCGCGGCCAGCGACATCCAGGTCGCGCCCGTCAGCACCAGCGACAGGGCGAGGACGCCGGGTGGCACCCGCAGCAGCCGGCGGGAGGGGGCCTCGCCGACCTCGTGCGCGGTCTCGGGTGCGAAACCGGCCGCCCGGGCGAGCAGCTCGGCCCGCAGTGTCCGCGCCTCGTCCGCGCCGAGGAAGGCCAGTTCGTCCTTCTTGTCGGTACCTATGACGTCGAGTTTCAGCTTGGCGACGCCCGCGACCCGGGCCAGCAGCGGCTGGGTGACGTCGACGGCCTGGATCCGCTCCAGCCGGATGTGCGCGGTGCGCCGGAAGACCAGCCCGGTACGGATGCGCAGTTCGGTCTCGGTCACCGCGAAGTGCGTGAACCACCAGGAGCAGAAGCCGTAGAGGGCGGCGGCCGGGACGAGCACGGCCAGCCCGATCAGCAGGGTGGTCGTGGTCAGCCGGGTCAGATGGCGCTGCGCGCCGTCCGGGTCGTGCACGGCCCAGCCGATCAGCACGGCGACCGGAGCCCAGGCGCGGCGCAGCGGGGTGACGGGGTGCAGCCGCCGCTCGGTCACTTCTGCGGCGGCCTCGGAGGCCTCGGCGGCCCCGGGCGCCGTCACAGCCCCGCCGACCGGGCTTCGCCCAGCTCGGTGAGCCGGTCGCGCAGCCGCTCCGCCTCGGCCGGGTCCAGGCCGGGGATGGTCGCGTCGGTCGCCGCGGCGGCCGTGTGCAGCTGCACGCTGGCCAGCCCGAAGTGCCGCTCGACAGGCCCGGAGGTGACCTCGACCAGCTGCATCCGCCCGTACGGCACGACCGTCTCCTCGCGCCACAGCACGCCACGGCTGATCAGCAGGTCGTCGGCCCGCTCGGCGTACCGCCAGGAACGCCAGTTGCGCTCGGTCATCACCCACCCCCAGACCAGCAGCGCCAGCGGCGGCAGCGCGAAGGCGGCCCAGGCGGGCCCGGCCAGCAGCCCCGGCAGCAGCCCGGCGGCCAGGGTGATCAGCCCGAGCCACACCACCAGCAGCAGCCGCCGCATCTTCAGCAGTCCGGGCGGCAGCGCGATCCACACCGGCTCGCCCCCGGCCGCCCCGGCCGCCCCGACCGTTCCCTGCGCCGCGTCCGGTCCCGTGTCCTGCGGACTCCCCGTATCCATGGGGCCAGCGTACGTAGGGGAGACTGTGTCCATGACTCCTACGACGGAGACCATGGTCGGAATCGGCGGCGCCGCGGAGAGCACCGACATGGTGCTCAACATTGGGCCGCAACACCCGTCCACCCACGGCGTGCTGCGGCTGAAGCTCGTCCTGGACGGCGAGCGCATCAAGCACGCCGAGCCGGTGATCGGTTACATGCACCGCGGCGCGGAGAAGCTGTTCGAGGCGCGCGACTACCGCCAGATCATCATGCTTGCCAACCGCCACGACTGGCTGTCGGCGTTCTCCAACGAGCTGGGCGTGGTCCTGGCCGTGGAGCGGATGCTCGGCATGGAGGTCCCCGAGCGCGCGGTGTGGCTGCGCACGCTGCTCGCCGAGCTGAACCGGGTGCTCAACCACCTGATGTTCCTCGGCTCGTACCCGCTGGAACTCGGCGGGATCACCCCGATCTTCTACGCCTTCCGGGAGCGCGAGGAGCTCCAGCACGTCATGGAGGAGATCTCCGGCGGGCGGATGCACTACATGTTCAACCGGGTGGGCGGCCTCAAGGAGGACCTGCCGGCCGGGTGGACCGCCCGGGCGCGCACCGCCGTCGCCGACGTGCGCTCCCGCATGGACCGCTTCGACGACCTGGTGCTCGGCAACGAGATCTTCCGCGGCCGCACGAGGAACGTCGGTGTCCTCACTCCGGAGGCCGTGCACGCCTACGGGGTCAGCGGGCCGATCGGCCGCGCCTCGGGCGTCGACTTCGACCTGCGCCGCGACGAGCCGTACCTCGCCTACGGCGACCTCCAGGACACGCTGAAGGTGGTCACCCGCCAGGAGGGCGACTGCCTCGCCCGCTTCGAGTGCCTCCTGGAGCAGACGCACAACGCGCTGGACCTGGCCGACGCCTGCCTCGACCGGCTCGCCGAGCTGCCGCCCGGGCCGGTCAACCAGCGCCTCCCGAAGGTTCTCAAGGCACCCGAGGGCCATACGTACGCGTGGACCGAGAACCCCCTCGGCATCAACGGCTACTACCTCGTCAGCAAGGGCGAGAAGACCCCGTACCGGCTGAAGCTGCGCTCGGCGTCGTACAACAACATCCAGGCGCTGACGGAGCTGCTGCCGGGGACGCTGGTCGCGGACATGGTGGCGATCCTGGGGTCGATGTTCTTCGTGGTCGGGGACATCGACAAGTAGCGCCCAAAAGGTCCTCTAAAGGGGGTCCTCGACGCCGACGGGCTGCACCAGCCAGCCGAAGTCGCCCAGCCCGCCCGTCGCGGTGAGCTCGGCGGCCTCACCAGCGCTCGCGAGGGCGCGTACGTAGGCGGCGGGGTCGGTGGAGGCCAGCGTGAGCGGGGGGCGCGCGCCGGTCACGCCCAGGGTGCGCAGCGCCTCGCGCTGGGGCAGTACGCGCCCGCCGGGCAGCGCGCACGCGTCCAGGGCGACGTGCGCGGTGATGTCGCAGGAGCCGTCCGGTACCGGTGTCGTCTCGCGGCCCTCGCGGAAGCCGGTCAGCGTCCCGAACGGGGGCCGGGCATCCGCCGTGTGCGCGTAGTCCGCGGCGACGGCGAGCCCTCGCCCGAGCGTCGCGACCGCCGCGGCCCACGCCTCGTCCCGGGGCAGGCCGATCTCGGCCCGCCGTCCCTCCTCGCCCGGCAGCGGCCACCACCGCTGAAGCCACCGGGCCTGCGCTCCGTCCACCGGATCCCCGAGCCGCTCGGTGCCGTCCCGGCGGACCAGCACCCGTCGCGCGACGCCCGCGGCGTCCACCTCGGCGACCTCCACGGGCACGTTGTCCAGCCACTCGTTGGCGAACAGCAGCCCCGTCGTGCCCTGCGGGGGCTCGGCCAGCCACTCGATCCGGTGATCGAGCCCGGCCGGCCGCCCGGCGATGTCGACGGCGTACGCGCGCGTGCGGGCCGCCACCTCCGCGGGCAGCGCGGCGAGCACGGCGCCCGTCAGCTCGCCCCGTCCGGCCGCCATGTCGACGAAGTCCAGCGCCGCGGGCCGCCCCAGCGCCTCGTCGACCCGGCACAGCAGCCGTGCCACGGCCCCGGCGAACAGCGGCGACGCGTGCACGGACGTCCGGAAATGCGCGGCCGGTCCCTCCGCGCGCCGGTAGAAGCCCCCCGGCGCGTACAGGGCGTCCTGCGCCGCCGCACGCCACCCGCGCCACCCGCGCCACTCTTGCCTCGTCCCTGCCGTCACCGGGCCAGGCTATGCGGACACAACGAACGCAACTCCACCTTGCGGAGTACGTACGCCCGATGCGGATCGGTCCTCCGGTTGACCCCTGCACCTATCGCGCTTCCCTACGCTGGGTTACGTGCAGCGCCTCTATGACTTCCTCCGCAGGCACCCGATGTGGGTCGACGGCTTCTGGGCCGTGGTCCTCCTCGGGATTTCGGTGCTGGGCGGGGTGGCGGGCGAGCGGATCGGCCCGTGGGCCGCTGTCGTCCCGATCACGCTGCTGCTGAGCCTCGTGGTCGCGCTGCGCCGCCGGATGCCGGAGAAGATGCTGCTGCTGGCGGCCGCGGTGGGCGTGGCACAGCTGGTCACCGACATCGCGGTCCTGCCCGCCGACTTCGCCATGCTGGTGATCGTCTACACGGTCGCGGTGGAAGGCGCCCGCTGGGCCTCGCGCTTCGCGCTGGTCGCCGGCCTGTGCGCGGCCCCCCTGGCGCAGCTGCGCTGGTCGAGCGAGCAGACGGGGGTCGCGGGAGACATCGCCCTGGCGGTCCTCCAGACCGTCCCCTTCGCCCTCGCCTGGGTGCTCGGCGACTCCATCCGCACCCGCCGCGCCTACTTCGCGCAGCTGGAGGAGCGGGCCGCCCGCCTGGAGAAGGAGCGCGAGGCGCAGTCCAAGGTCGCCGTCGCCGCCGAACGGGCCCGGATCGCACGCGAGTTGCACGACGTCGTCGCGCACAACGTCTCGGTGATGGTGGTCCAGGCGGACGGCGCCGCCTACGTCCTCGACGCCGCGCCCGACCAGGCGAAGAAGGCCCTGGAGACCATCTCCTCCACCGGCCGCCAGGCCCTCGCCGAGATGCGCCGCCTGCTCGGCGTGCTGCGCACCGGCGAGCACCAGGAGGCCGGCGAGTACGTGCCACAGCCCGACGTGGAGCAGATCGAGGACCTCGTCGAGCAGTGCCGCACCTCCGGACTGCCCGTCGACTTCAAGGTCGAGGGCACGCCCCGCCCGCTGCCCAGCGGCGTCGAGCTCACCGCCTACCGCATCGTGCAGGAGGCGCTCACCAACACCCGCAAGCACGGCGGCCCCAACGCGGGCGCGAGCGTCCGCCTGGTCTACTTCGACGACGGCCTCGGCCTGCTCGTCGAGGACGACGGCAAGGGCGCCCCGCACGAGCTGTACGAGGAGGGCGGGTTCGACGGCCAGGGCCACGGTCTGATCGGCATGCGCGAGCGGGTCGGTATGGTCGGCGGCACCCTGGACGCGGGCCCGCGCCCGGGCGGAGGATTCCGCATCAGTGCCCTGCTGCCGCTCAAACCCGCGCACTGACGCCGGCACACGCCCCTCACTGACACCTGTAACGACCCCCTAGGGAAGAGGCCCGATGACGATCCGTGTGATGCTCGTCGACGACCAGGTGCTGCTGCGCACCGGGTTCCGGATGGTGCTCGCCGCCCAGCCGGACATGGAGGTCGTGGCGGAGGCGGGCGACGGCGTCGAGGCCCTCCAGGAACTGCGGACGACCGAGGTCGACGTGGTGCTGATGGACGTCCGCATGCCGAAGCTCGACGGGGTGGAGACGACCCGCCGGATCTGCGCGGACACCGACCCGCCGAAGGTGCTCATCCTGACCACTTTCGACCTCGACGAGTACGCCTTCTCGGGGCTGAAGGCGGGCGCCTCCGGCTTCATGCTCAAGGACGTGCCCCCGGCGGAGCTCCTGGCCGCGATCAGGGCCGTGCACAGCGGCGACGCGGTCGTGGCGCCCTCCACCACCCGGCGCCTGCTGGACCGCTTCGCACCGATGCTGCCGGGCACCCAGCAGCCGCAGCACAAGGAGCTGGAGCGGCTCACCGAGCGGGAGCGCGAGGTCATGGTGCTGGTCGCGCAGGGCCTGTCCAACGGCGAGATCGCGGCGCGCCTGGTGCTGTCGGAGGCGACGGTGAAGACGCACGTGGGCCGCATCCTGACCAAGCTCGGGCTCCGGGACCGGGTGCAGGTCGTGGTGCTGGCCTACGAGACGGGGCTGGTGCGGGCCGGCGGGCACGGCTGATCCGCCACCGGCTGCCGGCTACCTGAGGATCCCCTCCAGGAACTCGCTGCCGAGCCGGGCCACCACCGTCACGTCCAGCTGGTGCAGGACGTAGCGGCCGCGGCGGCGGGTGGTGATCAGGCCCGCCTTCTTCAGCACGGCCAGGTGGCGGGATATCTCCGGGGCCGTCATGCCGTGCACCTGCGCCAGCTCGCTGGTGGTGTGCGCGCTGCGGGCCAGATGGCGGCACATGCGCATCCGGACCGGGTGGGACAGCGCCGTCATCCGCATGGCCAGCTGTTCGAGCGTCTGCGGTGCCGCGAGCTCCGGGGAGCCGACCGGGTAGTGCAGCACCGGCTGCCAGCCGTGCCGGTGCAGGACCATCAGGTGCGGCCAGCCGAGGCTGGTCGGGATCAGCAGCAGGCCGCCGTCGCCCGTGGCCGTACGGCCGTCGCCCAGCTTGTCGACCGTGATCCGGGCGGCCTCCGCGTCGAGCGTGATCGCCGGGGACACCGCGGCCAGCGCCTCGGCCAGGCCCTTGCGCCGCAGCAGGTCCGTCTTGTGCCGGGCGTCCGCCGCGAGCTGGTGGCGCAGCCGGGACCAGGCCTCCGCGAAGAACGCCTCGTCGCAGTCCCGGAGGAACTGCCGCAGCCAGGCCCGGATCCGGGGCGGGTCGGCCAGCAGCCGCTGACCGAAGTGCAGTTGCCGCGGTCCGCGCGCGGCGGCCAGCTCCAGGGCCCGGCGGCGCGTCCGAGGGTCGGACAGCGTCGTCGGTCCGGTGTCGCCGTAGCAGGTGCCACAGCTGAACTCCATGGCCGCGTCCACGAACTGCTCGTCGGACAGCTTGTCGAGCTGGTCCAGTTCCTCGGCGAGGGTGGCGCCCGGGAGCGTGCGCCGGTCCGGCAGGCCCGCCCAGGGCAGGAACAGGTCCGAGAACGTCGTCCGCCACAGGAAGTCCGCCTCGCACATGCGGTCGGCCAGATGCGGGTCGAGCCGGGCCGTCACGCCCGTCACCCAGCCCTGAAGGCCCGGGTGGTGAGCCGGTTCGGACAACGCGTGCAGCGCCATGCCGAGTTCGGCCAGGGGCGAGGGCACCACGGCGGCCTGCTCCGGCCGCAGCCCCGCGATGTCGATGTGCACGCTCATGCCCTCATGGTGCACCCGGCCACCGACAACGCCCCCGCCGATTGACGGGCCCCGTCAATCGGTGCGACGCCGCACGCGGCGCGGGCGCACGGTGGGACCACCGGGGCAGCCGCGGAGCCTTCGGACCTCCATCACCCCGTCCCGCAGAGGCGATTCACCATGAGCATCACGCAGCAGCACCTCCTCGACGCCCACCGCGCCCGCTCCCTGGGTGAGCCCGTCCCGCCCGCGCCGGGCACGCACGACGGGCGGGCCGTACGGGAGCGGCGCTCCCGCCCGGCCCGCGGCGGGCTCCGGGACGTCCTGGGCCGGTGGCGGCGGCGCCCTACCTGACCTGCTCCGGCAGCCGGGCCACGAACTCCGCCACCGCCGCCTTCACGTCCTCGGCGGTCCACTCCAGCCCGGCGGACCGCACATGCACCTCCGTCAGCGCCAGCCCGGGCCCGCCCCGGTCCCAGGCGCTGCCGAACAGCATGACCCCCGTCTCCTCGGCCACCCGCACCGAGGCCTCCCCGAGGACCTCCGGCTCGTACGGCAGCCACACCTGGAAGTCGTGGGTGTGCGGCACCTCCGGGTGCACGCGCGCCCACGGCACCCCGGCCGCCGCGAACCCCTCGCGCAGGGCGGCGGCCACCACGCGCGCGTGGAGCACGTACTCCGGCAGCCGGGGCAGTTCCCGGTCCAGCCCCATGAGCGCCGACAGCACCGTCGGGAACTGCTGGAAGACCATCCCGCCGTACCGGTGCCGCCAGGCCTTCGCCTCCTCGACGAGTTCCTTGGGGCCGGCCAGCGCCGCGCCGCCGAACGCTTCGAGGGACTTGTAGAACGACACGTAGACGCTGTCGGCCAGGCCCGCGATCTCCTCCAGGGGCCGGCCGAAGTGGACGGTGGACTCCCAGAGCCGGGCCCCGTCGAAGTGCACCACCGCGTCCCGGTCCCGCGCGGCCCGGACGACCTCGGTGAGCTCCTCCCACGTGGGCAGGACGAAACCGGCGTCCCTGAGGGGCAGTTCCAGCATCAGCGCCCCGAAGGGCTCCTCGAAGTCGCGTACCTCTGCCGCCGTCGGAAGCCGCGGCTCGCTCGTCAGCCGCAGCGGGCGCAGGCCCCCGACCTCGCTGAACGCGTTGCGCTCGTGCACCTCGGGATGGCTGAGCGCGTGCAGGGCGACGGCCGGGTTCCCGGTGCGGCCCGCCCAGCAGCGCAGGGTCACCTGCTGGGCCATCGTGCCCGTCGGGAAGAACGCGGCGGCCTCGGTGCCGAGCAGCCCGGCGACCTTCGTCTCCAGCGCCTCGACGACGCCGTCGCCGTACACGTCGGACAGTTGGTCCAGGTCGTGGACGCCTTCCGCCTCCGCCAGCACCGCCAGGCGCTCCCGGAGGGTCTGCTGGAAGCCGAAGCGCGCGAACACGCGCCGGGCCCCGTGATGGGCGGCCAGCCGCCGCTCGCGCAGCCCCGCGCCCCTGCCCTCGTCCGTCACCGGGTCGTCGTGTTCCGCCGTATCGGTCATGTGCCGGATCCTCCCGCGCGCGGGCGGCGCCGGGCATCCGCATTTCCGTGGGCCGTCCCGGGGGTGCCGCACGGGCATGCACAGCCTGTGGACGACCGGACGCCCTCCGAACCGATCGCGTTAACATGACGAGAAATCGTCCGGTACCCGGAGCGGACTGGAACGGGAAGGCCGCCGTCGAGTGAACACAACCCCACAGCCAGACCCCAAGGACCGCCCCGCGCGGCTCACCGTCGGCGTCGTCGGCGCCGGCCGCGTGGGTCCCGCGCTGGCGGCGTCCCTCCAGCTCGCCGGGCACCGCCCGGTCGCCGTCTCCGCCGTCTCGGAGGCCTCCCGGCGCCGCGCCGGGCAACTGCTGCCCGACGTGCCGGTGATGCCGCCCGCCGAGGTGCTCCAGCGGTCCGACCTGGTGCTGCTGACCGTTCCCGACGACGCGCTGCCCGGCCTGGTCACCGGCCTCGCCGACACCGGGTCCGTCCGGCCGGGACAGCTCCTCGTCCACACCTCCGGACGCTACGGCGCGCGGGTCCTCGACCCCGCCCTGCGCGCGGGCGCCCTGCCGCTCGCCCTGCACCCCGCGATGACCTTCACGGGCACACCCGTGGACGTCCAGCGGCTGGCCGGCTGCTCCTTCGGCGTCACCGCGCCCGAGGAGCTGCGCCTGGCCGCCGAGGCCCTCGTCATCGAGATGGGCGGCGAGCCGGAGTGGATCGCCGAGGAGAACCGGCCGCTCTACCACGCGGCGCTCGCCCTCGGGGCCAACCACCTGGTCACGCTGGTCGCCCAGTCCATGGAGCTGCTGAGCGCCGCCGGCGTCGCGGCCCCCGACCGGATGCTCGGCCCGCTGCTCGGCGCGGCCCTGGACAACGCCCTGCGCTCCGGCGACGCGGCCCTCACCGGCCCGGTCGCGCGCGGGGACGCGGGCACGGTCGCCGCGCACGTCACCGAGCTGCGCCGGCACGCCCCGCAGACCGTCGCCGGCTACCTGGCGATGGCCCGCGCGACCGCCGACCGGGCCCTGGCCCACGGCCTGCTGAAGCCGGAACTCGCCGAGGACCTCCTCGGGGTACTCGCCCACGGGACCGACGGCACCGAAGGGGACGCCCGATGACCACCACCCTGCTGCGCACCGCGAAGGAACTGCACGCACGCGCGCGGGCGGGCCGCCGCGCCGTGGTGATGACCATGGGCGCGCTGCACGAGGGCCACGCCACACTGATCCGCACCGCGCGCGGCATCGCCGGGCCGGACGGCGAGGTCGTCGTCACCGTCTTCGTCAACCCGCTCCAGTTCGGCGAGGGCGAGGACCTCGACCGCTACCCGCGGACCCTGGACGCCGACGTCGAGCTCGCCGGACAGTCGGGCGCGGACGTCGTGTTCGCGCCCTCCGTGGAGGAGGTCTACCCCGGCGGGGAGCCCGAGGTCCGCATCACCGCCGGCCCCATGGGCGAGCGCCTGGAGGGCTCCTCCCGCCCCGGCCACTTCGACGGCATGCTCACCGTCGTCGCCAAACTCCTGCACCTCACCCGCCCCGACCTCGCCCTGTACGGCCAGAAGGACGCCCAGCAGCTCGCGCTGATCCGCCGCATGGTGCGGGATCTGAACTTCGGCGTGGAGATCGTCGGCGTGCCCACCGTCCGCGAAGAGGACGGCCTGGCCCTGTCCAGCCGCAACCGCTACCTGTCGGCCGCGGAGCGGCGCACCGCCCTCGCCCTGTCCGGGGCCCTGTTCGCGGGCCAGGACCGGCACGCGGCCCAGGAGGCGCTGCGGGCCCGGGCGCGCGAAGTGCCCGCCACGCGCGCGCGTGCCGAAGCGCTCAGCGCCATAGGGGAGTCCCGCGCGGCGGCCGACACGCACGCCGTGGCGACGGCCGTCCCGGGCGGCCCGGCGGCCGTCCGCGCCGCCGCCCGCCAGGTCCTCGACGAGGCCGCGCGTCTGGACCCGCCGCTCGCGCTGGACTACCTCGCCCTGGTCGACCCGTCCGACTTCACGGAGATCGGGGACGACTTCACGGGTGACGCGGTCCTCGCCGTCGCCGCCCGGGTCGGGGCGACCCGGCTGATCGACAACGTCCCCCTCACCTTCACAAGCTTCGGAGCCGCCTCGTGACCGCCACAGGCATACGACTGCACGCGCCCGCCGCCGGGTGGTCCATCGCCGCGGACGTGGTCGTCGTCGGCTCCGGCGTCGCCGGGCTGACCGCGGCCCTGCGCTGTGAGGCCGCCGGTCTGCGGACGGTCGTCGTCACCAAGGCCCGTCTCGACGACGGCTCCACCCGCTGGGCCCAGGGCGGCATCGCCGCGGCCCTCGGCGAGGGCGACACCCCCGAGCAGCACCTCGACGACACCCTGGTCGCGGGCGCGGGCCTGTGCGACGAGGAAGCGGTCCGCCTCCTCGTCACCGAGGGCCCCGACGCCGTGCGCCGCCTCATCGAGACCGGCGCCCGGTTCGACGAGTCCGAGGGCGAGCTGGCGCTGACCCGCGAGGGCGGCCACCACCGCCGCCGCATCGCCCACGCCGGCGGCGACGCCACCGGCGCCGAGATCTCCCGCGCCCTGGTCGAGGCCGTCCGCGCGCGGGGCGTGCGCACCGTCGAGAACGCGCTCGTCCTGGACCTCCTCACGGACGCCGAGGGCCGCACCGCCGGTGTCACCCTGCACGTCATGGGGGAGGGCCAGCACGACGGCGTCGGAGCCGTCCACGCCCCCGCGGTGGTCCTCGCGACCGGCGGCATGGGCCAGGTCTTCTCCGCCACCACCAACCCGTCGGTGTCGACGGGCGACGGCGTGGCGCTCGCGCTGCGGGCCGGCGCGGAGGTCAGCGACCTGGAGTTCGTCCAGTTCCACCCGACCGTGCTCTTCCTGGGCCCGGACGCGGAGGGCCAGCAGCCCCTGGTCTCCGAGGCCGTGCGCGGCGAGGGCGCCCACCTGATCGACGCCGACGGCGTGCGCTTCATGGCCGGACAGCACGAACTCGCCGAACTGGCCCCCCGCGACATCGTCGCCAAGGGCATCATGCGCCGCATGCAGGAGCAGGACGCCGAGCACATGTACCTCGACGCCCGGCACTTCGGCGCCGAGATGTGGGAGCACCGGTTCCCGACGATCCTCGCCGCCTGCCGCGCCCACGGCATCGACCCGGTCACCGCCCCCATCCCGGTCGCCCCGGCCGCCCACTACGCCTCCGGCGGGGTCCGCACGGACTCCCACGGCCGTACGACCGTGCCCGGCCTGTACGCGTGCGGCGAGGTGGCCTGCACCGGCGTGCACGGCGCCAACCGCCTGGCCTCCAACTCCCTGCTCGAAGGCCTCGTCTACGCCGAGCGCATCGCGGCCGACATCGCGGCGAACGGCCTGCACGCACGCGTGCCCCAGCCGGTCCCGCATCCGGAGATCCCCGAGCACCCCCTCCAGACCGCCGAAGCCCGCTTCACGATCCAGCGGATCATGACGGGCGGGGCGGGCGTCCTGCGCTCGGCGGGCTCCCTCACCAAGGCCGCCGACCAGCTCCAGCGCCTGCACACCGACGCCAGGGAGGCCCTCGCCGAGAACGGCAAGACGGCCGAGGCCGGCGTCGACACCTGGGAGGCCACCAACCTCCTGTACGTGGCCCGCGTCCTGGTCGCCGCCGCCCTGCTGCGCGAGGAGACCCGGGGCTGCCACTGGCGCGAGGACCGCCCCGAGCGCGACGACAGCGCCTGGCGCCGGCACATCGTCGTGACCCTGAACCCGGACCGCACGCTGGCCGTGCACACCACGGACACCACAGACTTCCCCCCGACGACTTTCCCGCCCCAGGCCCCCCAGGAGCAGTGACCGACGTGAGCACCCCCGACCTTCCCCTCGCCTCCTCCGGAGGCTGCTCGGACGGCTGCGCCTGCGGCGCGGACGGCGAGGCGTACCTGGAGTGCGGCCTGGACCCCGCACTCGCCCAGCTCCTGGCCGACGCCGGCCTCGACCCCGTCGAGGTCGAGGACATCGCCAACGTCGCCCTCCAGGAGGACCTGGCCCACGGCGTGGACGTGACGACGGTGGCGACCATCCCCGAGGACGCGGTGGCCACGGCCGACTTCACCGCCCGCGAGGCCGGCACCGTGGCCGGGCTGCGCGTCGCCGAGGCGGTCATCTCGGTGGTCTGCGAGGAGGAGCTGGAGATCGAGCGCCACGCCGAGGACGGCGACCGCGTCGAAGCGGGGCAGAAGCTCCTGTCCGTCACCACCCGCACCCGCGACCTCCTCACGGCCGAGCGCAGCGCGCTGAACATCCTGTGCCGCCTGTCGGGCGTCGCGACGGCCACACGCGCGTGGGCGGACGTCCTGGACGGCACCAGGGCCAAGGTCCGTGACACCAGGAAGACCACCCCGGGCCTGCGCTCCCTGGAGAAGTACGCGGTCCGCTGCGGCGGCGGCGTCAACCACCGCATGTCCCTCTCGGACGCGGCGCTCGTCAAGGACAACCACGTGGTCGCGGCGGGCGGCGTCGCCCAGGCCTTCCAGGCGGTCCGCGAACGCTTCCCCGACGTCCCCATCGAGGTCGAGGTCGACACCCTGGACCAGCTCCGCGAGGTCCTGGACGCCGGCGCCGACCTGATCCTGCTGGACAACTTCACGCCGGGCGAGTGCGCGGAGGCCGTCGCGATCGTCCAGGGCCGCGCCGCCCTGGAGGCCTCGGGCCGCCTCACCCTCGACAACGCCAAGGCGTACGCGGACACGGGCGTCGACTACCTGGCCGTGGGGGCCCTCACCCACTCCTCGCCGATCCTGGACATCGGCCTCGACCTGCGGCCGGCGGAGTAGGGAGCGGGTACGGGCCATGCTGCTGACGATCGACGTAGGAAACACCCACACCGTGCTCGGCCTGTTCGACGGCGACGAGATCGTCGAACACTGGCGCATCTCCACCGACGCGCGCCGCACGGCCGACGAGCTGGCGGTCCTCCTCCAGGGCCTGATGGGCATGCACCCGCTCCTCGGCGACGAACTGGGCGACGGCATCGACGGCATCGCCATCTGCGCCACCGTTCCCTCGGTCCTGCACGAACTCCGCGAGGTGACGCGCCGCTACTACGGCGACGTCCCGGCGGTCCTCGTGGAGCCGGGCGTCAAGACGGGCGTCCCGATCCTGACCGACAACCCCAAGGAGGTCGGCGCGGACCGCATCATCAACGCGGTCGCCGCCGTCGAGCTCTACGGCGGCCCCGCGATCGTCGTCGACTTCGGCACGGCGACGACGTTCGACGCGGTCAGCGCGCGCGGCGAGTACGTCGGCGGGGTCATCGCCCCCGGCATCGAGATCTCCGTCGAGGCCCTCGGCGTCCGCGGCGCCCAGCTCCGCAAGATCGAGGTGGCCCGGCCGCGCAGCGTCATCGGCAAGAACACGGTCGAGGCGATGCAGTCGGGCATCATCTACGGCTTCGCCGGCCAGGTCGACGGCGTGGTCAACCGCATGGCCCGCGAGCTGTCACAGGACGCCGACGACGTCACCGTCATCGCGACGGGCGGTCTGGCGCCGATGGTCCTGGGCGAGTCGTCGGTGATCGACGAGCACGAACCGTGGCTGACGCTGATCGGACTGCGGCTGGTCTACGAGCGGAACGTGTCACGCATGTGAGGCCTGCCGGGGGGCAGCGTGCGTGGCGAGGACCAGGCCGCCCCCGGCGGACGAGGACGTGTCCGGCGTCGGGGTCCGGCGCGTCGGGCCGCGGGGTCCGGCCGCGCGCGGTCCAGGGCAGCGAGTGAGCGTATCCGTTCGAAGGGGTCTGCCGGGGGCGGGCGGGGGCGTGCGGCGAGGACCAGGTCGCTGTCCTGCGTCCGGCCCCGGGCAGGGGAGGACGTGTCCGGCGCGCCGGGTCCGGCCGCGCGCGGTCCACGGCGGGGAATGCGCGCATCCGTTCGAAGGGGTCTGCCGGGGTCTGCCGGGGCGGGCGGGGGCGGGCGGCGAGGACCAGGTCGCTGTCCTGCGTCCGGCCCCGGGCAGGGGAGGACGTGTCCGGCGCGCCGGGTCCGGCCGCGCGCGGTCCACGGCGGGGAATGCGCACATCCGTTCGAAGGTGTCGGCGGTCGCGTCCGTGACGCTCTGGGCGGGACGAGTGGTCCCCCACGCCACACCCGTCCCCTATGCGAGATTTGTCTGATTAGCGCGTATCGTCGCAGCATGCCCACGCCATACGGATCCCGCGGCGGTCTGGCGTTCGGCGCGGAGGAGCTGCGTGTGCTCCGCCGCGCTCTCGCCCTTGCCCTCCACCCCACCCCTGCCTCGGCCGACGACGTCCAGGACTGTCTCCGTCTCGCAGAGTCGCTCGACGAGGCGCTGCGGGAAGGGGCCAGGCTGCGCGCCTTCCTCGTGGCCGACCTGGGCCGGTACCGCGCCGCCCTCCCCGGCACCACCGCCGGCTACCTCGCGCTCCTGGACGAAGCACTGGGTGCCGGTTACCGCCCCCTGACCGACGACCTCGCGGCCCTGCGCGCCCTGCGCGGCAACCCCGCCGCCGCGGCCCTCCTGGACCGCTGCACCGTCACCCCCCTCACGCCCGCCCCTCTCCCCGCGGTCACCGTCCCCGGCTCCCGCACCCGCCTGCTGGCGCTCCCCGGAGGCCGCCGCGCCTCTGCCGGCGACTCCGCGGGGGACGGCCCGGAGAAGCAGCCCGAGAAGAAGCCCGTACGCAAGCCGCCGGCGCCCAAGCCCGCCCCGGCCCCGGGCACCCCGAAGCCCTCCCGCCCGATCCCCACCCCGGGTGAGGTCTTCCCGCGCCGCAAGCCGGCACCGCCGCCCCCGGCCAACCCCCAGCAGCTCGCCGCGGGCTGACGTGGCTACCCTGGATCCATGGACTACGTCTCCGCGCTCCTGCCCCCGGCCGTCATGGCCGTCTTCTTCATCGGCGTGATCCGGGTGATCGTGAAGACACAGGGCGGCGCCAACAAGGCCAAGGAGGACGCGGCGGTGGACGCCGCCCTCGCGCGCGTCGAGGGTGCCCGGCCCACCGCGGCACCCCCGAAGGCCGACGCCTGATCCCACTCCCTCCGAGGGCGTACGACTCGGCGGACCCGCACCTCGCGGCGCCCGCACTTTCGAGTCGTACGCCCTTTTTGTTCCCGTTCGCCGGTGAAGCGCACGTCCGCCACGCCATAGCCGGGATCTCCCACTATTGTTCTGAGCGTGCCTCGCCCATTGGGAGAACTCGAAGACGCGGTCATGTCGCGGGTGTGGAAGTGGAACCGCCCGGTGACCGTTCGAGAAGTCCTGGAAGATCTTCAGAAGGAGCGGTCCATCGCGTACACCACCGTGATGACCGTTTTGGACAATCTCCATCAGAAGGGCTGGGTGCGCCGCGAGGCGGAAGGCCGCGCCTATCGATATGAGGCCGTCTCCACCCGCGCCGCCTACGCAGCCGCCCTGATGAACGACGCCTGGTCGCAGAGCGACAACCCCGCAGCCGCTCTCGTCGCCTTCTTCGGCATGATGAGCGAGGAACAGCGCCGTTCGCTCAGCGATGCCGTACGCATCGTCCAGGGCCCGGAAACCCAGGAACCGACCGAACCGTCGGAATCCGCAGAACCGGCCGAACGAACGGAACCCCCGCAAGGGCTCCCGGAGAACCCCGCCTCCGCTCAGGACGACGGCGGGCGATAGCGTCCGGTCATGTCCGCGAAGAGCCCCGAAGTCACCGCAAAAGCCATCACCGTCCGGCGGGCCCGCACCAGCGATGTCCCGGCCGTGCGCCGCCTCCTTGACGCCTACGTCCGCGGCGGCATCCTGCTCGACAAAGCGACGGTGACGCTTTACGAGGACATCCAGGAGTTCTGGGTCGCGGAACGGGACGACAACGCCGAGGTCGTCGGCTGCGGTGCGCTGCACGTGATGTGGGAAGACCTCGCGGAAGTCCGCACTCTCGCGGTGAAGCCCGGCCTGAAGGGGGCGGGCGTCGGGCACCGGGTGCTGGAGAAGTTGCTGCAGACCGCCCGCTGGCTCGGCGTTCGCCGTGTTTTCTGCCTGACCTTCGAAGTCGACTTCTTCACCAAGCACGGCTTCGTGGAGATCGGCGAGACGCCCGTCGACACGGATGTCTACGCGGAGCTGCTGCGTTCCTATGACGAGGGTGTCGCGGAGTTCCTCGGACTCGAACGAGTGAAACCGAACACCTTGGGCAACAGCCGGATGCTTCTGCATCTGTGATCGTCGGCCGCAAGAGGGCCGCAAGAGCGTCCGGCCGGTTCGTCAAGGCATATTCCGCGACGCCCGCCCCTGCCCCGGTGCCCTATGTCCGAAACGCGCACGTTTCCGGACCGAGTCCGGGCTGCCGGTCTCTGCCGGGGGTTTGTGTTTTCCCGGCAAAAGCGGTTTGCTTTCCGAGGTACTGCAGTACTGCATATAACAGGGGACGGCGATACGGCGGACGCCGGCACTCCCCCGGCCCTTGAAGATATCGATGAAAGGAAATCCGGTGGCACAGAAGGTTCAGGTCCTTCTTGTCGACGACCTCGACGGTGGCGAGGCGGACGAGACCGTGACGTTCGCGCTGGACGGCAAGACGTACGAGATCGATCTCACCACTGCCAATGCGGACAAGCTCCGTGGCCTTCTCGATCCTTACGTGAAGGGCGGTCGTCGTACCGGAGGCCGTGCTTCGGGCGGGCGCGGAAAGGCGCGCGCCGCTTCGGGCGGCAGCCAGGACACCGCGGCGATCCGCGCCTGGGCGAAGGAGAACGGCTACGAGGTCAACGACCGCGGCCGTGTTCCCGCGACCATCCGCGAGGCTTACGAGAAGGCCAACGGCTGATCAGCGGCACTGCCGACCCTGCGCAGGCAAGGCCGGTGGCTGGGCGCCCGCACGCCGCAGCCGGACCCGGTGGCACTGGGTGGCCACCGTGTTCACCAGCCGCACGAGACCGGGGGCGTTCCCACCGCCCCCCAGCGCCGACAGCGTCGGCAGCGAGGCCTCGACCTCGCATCCCGGCTCGGGGGGCCGCAGCCACACGGCGGCCCCCTGGGAACCGGCCCGGCCCGGGCGGCCGGGCGGCGGTGACGCGCCCCTGAGCGGTCCGTCCCCCTCCTCGCGGGGCACCGGGCGCGACGGCGCCGCCATGACACCGCCCGTCCCGATGGCCCCGAGATCCAGCGGCAGGGACCCCCAGTCCAGCCACTCCAGCAGCCCGGGAAGCTCCGCCGCGCTGCCCGCGGCCACCAGGAACAGCACCCGGTCGCCGTCCAGGGCGACGGGAGAGCCCGGCGCCAGGCGCCGCAGCGCCGCGTGGCCCGCCTCCGCGGGGACGTCCAGGACGTCGTAACGCACCCCCACCGCCAGCCGCAGCGGATCGCCGGGCACCGTCGGCCACCCCAGTTCGTTCTCGTACCACCGCCGGACCTGACCGCTCGCGCCGGCCGCGTCGAGCGGACGGCGGGGGAGCGGAAGGAGCCGGGATGCGGACGCGGTCACGGGGTGAGGGGCGCCGAACATGCCAAGCGCAACAGCCGGGGGACCGTGAAAGTTACGCTGGGTGGCGCCGCGAGTGCGTGGCGTGGCGAAATGGGGGCGTGCGGGGAGCGCGGGGAGGCGCAAGGTTGTTCGCCCGTAGCGGAGGGAACGGGGGCGCTCGGCATGGACTTCCGGCCCTCGCGGGTAAGACATCCCTAGTGGGAGGGGGCGACACGCAGAAAAGGACGTCTCACGTTCGCCATCGGCGTACTGGCGAGTGGGGTATCTGCCTGGCCTGCGGGAACATCGTCTCGCACCATCGGGTTGGAGCAGATGTCGGCGTTCGGGGTCAGGAGGCCAAGGACGGTGTCGGCAGTTGGAATGAGCGGTCCCCGCTTGCGGGACTAAGCTGCGGAAGGACAGGGAGGGGAAGTTCCCCCCACTGCCTGACCGCTCTGAGGAGCGATTAACGATGTTCGAGAGGTTCACCGACCGCGCGCGGCGGGTTGTCGTCCTGGCTCAGGAAGAAGCCCGGATGCTCAACCACAACTACATCGGCACTGAGCACATCCTCC
The DNA here is from genome assembly GCF_009872555.1 of Streptomyces sp. SID5643. Classification (NCBI taxonomy): domain Bacteria; kingdom Bacillati; phylum Actinomycetota; class Actinomycetes; order Kitasatosporales; family Streptomycetaceae; genus Streptomyces; species Streptomyces sp. SID5643. Next base: position 16,783 of record NZ_WWIC01000369.1, on the reverse strand, counting down.
TGGGCCTGATCCACGAGGGTGAAGGTGTCGCCGCCAAGGCCCTTGAGAGCCTCGGGATTTCGCTCGAGGCGGTCCGCCAGCAGGTGGAGGAGATCATCGGCCAGGGCCAGCAGGCCCCGTCCGGCCACATCCCCTTCACCCCCCGTGCCAAGAAGGTCCTGGAGCTGTCGCTCCGCGAGGCCCTTCAGCTGGGCCACAACTACATCGGCACGGAGCACATCCTGCTCGGCCTGATCCGCGAGGGCGAGGGCGTCGCCGCCCAGGTCCTCGTGAAGCTGGGCGCAGATCTCAACCGGGTGCGGCAGCAGGTCATCCAGCTGCTCTCCGGTTACCAGGGCAAGGAGACCGCCGCCGCCGGCGGTCCTGCCGAGGGCACGCCCTCCACGTCCCTGGTCCTCGACCAGTTCGGCCGGAACCTCACCCAGGCCGCTCGTGAGTCCAAGCTCGACCCGGTCATCGGGCGCGAGAAGGAGATCGAGCGGGTCATGCAGGTGCTGTCCCGCCGTACCAAGAACAACCCGGTCCTGATCGGTGAGCCCGGCGTCGGCAAGACCGCCGTCGTCGAGGGCCTCGCCCAGGCCATCGTCAAGGGCGAGGTGCCCGAGACCCTCAAGGACAAGCACCTCTACACCCTGGACCTCGGCGCCCTGGTCGCCGGCTCCCGCTACCGCGGTGACTTCGAGGAGCGCCTGAAGAAGGTCCTCAAGGAGATCCGCACCCGCGGCGACATCATCCTGTTCATCGACGAGCTGCACACGCTGGTCGGTGCGGGTGCCGCCGAGGGCGCCATCGACGCGGCTTCCATCCTGAAGCCGATGCTGGCCCGCGGTGAGCTGCAGACCATCGGTGCCACCACGCTGGACGAGTACCGCAAGCACCTGGAGAAGGACGCGGCCCTGGAGCGCCGCTTCCAGCCCATCCAGGTCGCGGAGCCGTCCCTGCCGCACACGATCGAGATCCTCAAGGGTCTGCGCGACCGGTACGAGGCCCACCACCGCGTCTCCATCACCGACGAGGCGCTGGTCCAGGCCGCCACGCTGGCCGACCGGTACATCTCGGACCGCTTCCTGCCGGACAAGGCGATCGACCTGATCGACGAGGCCGGTTCCCGGATGCGCATCCGCCGGATGACCGCGCCGCCGGACCTGCGCGAGTTCGACGAGAAGATCGCCGGCGTCCGCCGGGACAAGGAGTCCGCGATCGACTCGCAGGACTTCGAGAAGGCCGCCTCCCTCCGCGACAAGGAGAAGCAGCTCCTGGCCGCCAAGGCCAAGCGGGAGAAGGAGTGGAAGGCCGGCGACATGGACGTCGTCGCCGAGGTCGACGGCGAGCTGATCGCCGAGGTCCTGGCGACCGCCACCGGCATCCCGGTCTTCAAGCTGACCGAGGAGGAGTCCTCGCGTCTGCTGCGCATGGAGGACGAGCTCCACAAGCGGGTCATCGGCCAGAACGACGCCGTCAAGGCGCTGTCGAAGGCGATCCGCCGTACGCGTGCCGGTCTGAAGGACCCCAAGCGCCCCGGTGGCTCGTTCATCTTCGCCGGCCCGTCCGGTGTCGGTAAGACCGAGCTGTCCAAGGCACTCGCCGAGTTCCTCTTCGGCGACGAGGACGCGCTGATCTCCCTCGACATGTCGGAGTTCAGCGAGAAGCACACGGTCTCGCGTCTCTTCGGTTCGCCCCCCGGCTACGTGGGCTACGAAGAGGGCGGCCAGCTGACGGAGAAGGTCCGCCGCAAGCCGTTCTCGGTCGTCCTGTTCGACGAGGTCGAGAAGGCCCACCCGGACATCTTCAACTCGCTGCTCCAGATCCTGGAGGACGGTCGCCTGACCGACTCCCAGGGCCGGGTCGTGGACTTCAAGAACACGGTCATCATCATGACGACCAACCTCGGCACCCGGGACATCTCCAAGGGCTTCAACCTGGGCTTCGCCGCCCAGGGTGACACCAAGTCCAACTACGAGCGCATGAAGAACAAGGTCTCGGACGAGCTCAAGCAGCACTTCCGGCCCGAGTTCCTCAACCGCGTCGACGACGTGGTCGTCTTCCCGCAGCTCAGCCAGGACGACATCCTCAAGATCGTCGACCTGATGATCGGCAAGGTGGACGAGCGCCTGAAGGACCGGGACATGGGCATCGAGCTCTCCCAGTCCGCCAAGGAACTGCTGTCCAAGAAGGGCTACGACCCCGTGCTGGGCGCGCGTCCGCTGCGTCGCACCATCCAGCGCGAGATCGAGGACTCGCTGTCGGAGAAGATCCTCTTCGGCGAGCTGCGCCCCGGTCACATCGTGGTCGTCGACACGGAGGGCGAGGGCGAGACCAAGACCTTCACCTTCCGCGGCGAGGAGAAGGCGGCCCTCCCGGACGTCCCGCCGATCGAGCAGGCGGCCGGTGGCTCGGGTCCGAACCTGAGCAAGGACGCGTAAGCGTCACGGCCGAGTGAGAGGGGCCGGTGCCTTCCGGGGCACCGGCCCCTTTTCCGTGCCCGTGCCGCCGTGCCCGTGCCGCGCCGTGCCCGGGCCCCCGTGCCCGGGCCCCCGTGCCCGCGCCCCGTGCCCCCGTGCCCGGGGTCAGATGCGGAAGACCTCGGCGGCGGGGAAGAGCTCGGCGTAGGAGTCGAGGGACTCCGCACGGTCGACCGGGGTGGCGACGCCCACGGTGCGAAGGCCCGGCAGGCGGGAGGCGAGGATCCGCAGCGCTTCCGGGGGCGGGGGATTCGTGAGGAACTGGAGGTCCCGGACACCGGGAAGTTCCGGCATGGCGTCGTGCGCGTACGCCTCGGGCTCCCCGTAGAGCGACAGCGTCGTGAGGGCCGGGAGGCCGGCCACCTCGGACCAGTCCTCGGCACCGAGGCACTGCGCGCCGGACACGCCGAACGCGAGGGACTGGAGCGTGGGCCACCGGGTCAGGCCGCGCAGCCCCGTCGAGCGGATGGACCCCATCCCCAGGAAGAGACTCAGCAGGGGCGCCTCGACCGGGAGGACGTCGGTGAGGACGTCCCCCGGAAGGCTCTGGGCGATGGAGAGCCGTGTGAGCCGCGTCAGCGACGCCAGCCCGGTGAGGTCCGCCCCGCGGTCGAAGACCGACAGGTCGGTGAGCGGCAGGTCCGCCAGGCTCGACAGGCCCACGGCGTCCGGGCAGCGCTGGAGCCACAGGGAGGTCAGGGACCGGAACGCCCGGAGCTCCCCCAGGTGCCCGAGGCCCGGGTTGTTCCGCAGGTGCAGCAGGCGGACCTCCCCGGGGTCGGGGACGCAGTCGATGAGCGCGGCCGCGGTGAGCGGGCCGTCGAACCGCAGCCTGTGCCAGGGGCGCATCAAGCGGAGCGCCGCCCTCTGCTCGGCCGACTCGCAGACCAGCGAGAGACCGTCCCGCTCCAGGTGGTCGAGCACCTCGACGGCGTACTCGCGCGTGTCGAAGCGGCTCCAGGTGCCGGCCAGCTGGCGCCGTACATCCAGATCCCGATGGCCGCGGAAGCGGCGCAGCACCGCCAGGGCGCCCTCGTCCTCCTCCGCCCCGAGGAGTGAGGCGGTGACGGCGACGCCGTGGGCCTCCTCGGCGGTCAGTCCCTCCGGCCCGGGCAGCAGCTCCAGGACGAGCGGGCCCGCCTCCGCGAGGGCCTTCGCCTCGTCCGTCGTACGCGGAGGAACGAGCGCCCCGGCCCGTTCCTCCACCTCCGCCCGCACCCCGGGGTCAAGGGCGGCGGCGTGTTCGAGGCAGGCCAGGGCGAGGAGGGTCAGTCTCGGGGTGCCCTCGGCCAGCAGCCGGCGCAACAGGGTCGCTCGTTCCCGGGGGCGGGCGTGCGCGACCGCCATGCGGATCACGTCCTCCCAGAGGCTGTCGCCCGCGTGGCCCGTGAGGACGTCCAGATGGCCCTCCTCGACGGCGTACCGGGCGCCCAGGTAGTCCTGGAAGGTGCGGTGGACGAAGTCGACGACGCCCTCGCCGGGCCGGCGCAGCAGGCCGCTGCGGAGCAGGAGCGTGCGCAGCACCGCCTCGGCGTCACCCTGGCCCGACCCCGGTGCGACGACCGGCAGGCAGCGGGCCACGATGCCCTCGGCCGTCTCCAGATCCATCTCCGTGTTGCCGCTGAGCACCAGCGCGTAGGCGAGGCGCTGGAGCACCTCCAGCCGGGCCTCCTCGCCCAGCTCGACGCCGTCCACCGCGCCCATGCCCCGTTCCCGGTCACGGCGGGCGAGCAGCATCGCGAGGGCGGCGTCGTACAGCTCCTTGCGTCCGGTGGGCAGGTAGCCCCGCCGCTCCCGGTGCAGGGCGCAGATCAGACCGCACATCAGGGGGTTGGTGGCGAGGCGGGCCAGGTCGCGTTTGGTGCGCAGGGAGTCCAGGAGCTGTGTCTCGTACTCGGGCGCCTGCGCGGCCGCGTGCCAGCGGTGCACGAACGTCGCCACGTCGGCGCGGCGCATCGGGGTGAGGGTCAGTTCCCTGAAGCCCTCGGGGGCCAGCCAGTCCGGGCGTACGGCGGTGGGGCGCGAGGTCAGCAGCCAGTGGTTGCCGGGGAAGGCGTGGATCAGGGCGAGCAGCCAGTCGCGGGTGCGGTGCCGGTCGGCGGCGGGGATCTCGTCCAGGCCGTCGACGAGGACCAGCCCGCGCCCGGCGGCCAGGACGCGCTCCGCCCAGCCCTCCGGCGGGCTGAGAGGGCAGCCCACCGCCGTGAGGAAGGCCGCGGGTGCGGGGAGCGTGCCCGAGCGGACCAGGGTGCGCAGGGGGAGGACGAACGGGACGCGGGTCGCGTCCCGGGCGGCGGTCACCGCCAGCCACTGCACGAGGGTGGTCTTGCCGGAGCCGGCGTCGCCGCGCAGCATGACCCGGTCGTGGCTGCTGAGGGCCTCCTCGGCGGGCAGCCGGGCAGCGGCGGTGGCGGCGCCCGTGTGCTCGCCCGGCGGCGCGTCGGACACGCCGGTCTGCTCGCCGCTCGTCGCCTCCAGGCTGAGATAGGCGACTTCCAGGGGCCAGCGGTCCGGGGAGTCCCGCAGGTCGATGCCGTAGATGGTGATGTGGTTGTGGCGCTCGGCGACGTACGGCAGGTAGCGGCGTTCGAAGGCGGCGTCACCGGCGAACGGGCGGGGTGTGCGGGTGAGCAGCTCGTCGACCTTGGCGATCAGTTCGGCCTGGCCGCGGGTCTGTTCGACGAGGGAGCGGGCGACGAAGGTGGAGCGGCGGGTGAAGAACTCCAGGATGTTCAGGCACGCCCACTCGGTCGCGTGGTCGAGGAAGTGGCAGGAGTCCGCGCACAGCCCGTCGGGTGCCGGAGCGGCGTGGCGCAGCTTCTCGGCCAGCTCGCGGTGGCCCAGTCGGACCGCCTGGACGTCGTCCATGTCGAGGTCGCCGAGAGCGAGCAGCCTGCGGGCCAGGGTGTCGGTGACCGCGATCCGCTCGTCGGCCGGGAAGGGCGGCTCGCCGGGGGAGTCCACCGCCTGCGTCACGAGCTGCGCGGCGAGCTTGTGGACGTCCCGTTCGTCCAGGGTGCGTTTCTCGCCCCGGAAGGACACGAGAGCGGACAGGCGTACGGGCTTGTCGACCAGGCCCGCTCCCGGTCCGTCCGGGCGGAAGAGCTTCTTCAGCAGCGGGTTCACCAGTGCGGACGCCAGCTTGCCGCCGAGTACCGTCGGATCCAACCGCCTCACCCCCGTGATCGCGTGAACGGGGGTGAGACTACTAGCAGTTGACCAGGCGGGTCAGGACAGCTGCCCGTCGTAGTCCGGCAGCTTGTACGTCTTCTCGGCGTGGCCGCCCGACAGGTCGGTGCTGCTGTTGCCGATGTTCGCGATGATCGTGTAGCCCTTGCGTTCGATGGCGACGCGCTGGGCCGTCTTGTACTCGGCGACGTTCTTGAAGAGGTCGATGAGGTTGCGGACGTGCAGACCCGAGACCTGGTAGCCCGTCTGCTTGAGGTTGTACTCGGTGAACGAGGCGATGATGTCCGGCCGGGCGGTCACGAAGAAGAGGGCGACGCCGCGTTCCTGTGCGTATCTGGCGGCTGCGAGGACCGGCTTGTTGGCCGGTTGCGGGTAGCTGAAGCCGAAGTCCGTCTCCAGCGCGGTGTTGTCGATGTCGAGGACGATGGCCTGCTTCTCGCCCGGCTTCGCGGCCGCGATCCGCTGCTTCAGATAGGGCAGCGCCTGGTCCATCACGGCCTGGCAGTCCTTCTGCCAGGTGCCGTAGTCGACGTCCGCTGCCGCGGCCGTGGTGGTGGCCGTGGAGGCGGCCGTGGAGGCCCGGGTGGCGGTGGTGGCGTCGGCCGGCGCGGCCATCGCCAGGAGGGCTGCGGCCGAGACGGCGGTCACCGATGTACGGCGCAACCAGGGGCGTCGGGTCTGCATGTCGTGGGGGTCCTCTCACGTCCGTGACGCTGCCAACATGTCGTGTGCATGTTCGTGCGCGAGGGTGGCGCGAGGGGAACCGTAGGGTTACCGGACGGTAGGCGCCTAGAGGCGTGCGCCACATTTCAGGAATGGCCGAAGAGTGCCCCCGGTGACATGCGGCACAGGTGATATGTCCGTTACTAGCTGGAATAGTGGTTAACGGAACGGGAGAAAAGGGATTCTTGCCCCGGAGGGAGGGTGGAAGTGCGGGCCAGTGCCCTGTTTTGTCCCGTATGACTGCTGTGTCAAGAGACGTAGAACACTGAACCAAATTACTAAAGAGCGTCGTAGATCACGCTTTTGGGGGTTTGTCGAGACCCGGGTTACCAAGGGATGGCCACACGGCGAGCGACTGTGCGCCGGGTGGTTTTCTCCGTCCCCTTCCATACGAGGTTTCGATGTCCCAGCGCGTCACGTCCCGTTCTTCCCGTACGTCCCAGCTCCGCACCCGTGCGACCGTGCTGGCCGCCGGCCTTGGTGTCTCGGTCGCACTGGGAGCCGGGGTCGCGTCCGCCGCCGACACCACGGCCGCGTCCGGTGCCGCCAGTGCCGTCCAGGCGCAGGCCGCCGCCCAGGCCAAGGCCGCCAAGGCCGAGGCCGTGAAGGCCGAGAAGGCCGCCAAGGCCGCCGCCGCGAAGAAGGCCGCCGAGAAGAAGGCCGCTGCCGAGAAGGCGGCCGCCAAGAAGGCCGCCAAGAAGGCCGCCCCCTCCTGGGTCGACCCGGTGAAGAAGTACAAGCTCTCCGCGTCCTTCGCCCAGAACGGCGGCATGTGGCAGTCCACCCACAGCGGTCAGGACTTCGCCGTGCCGAGCGGCACCCAGGTCGTCGCCACCCACGGCGGCACCGTGGTCAAGGCCGGCGGCAACGGCGCCGGTGACGGCCCCGCGTACGGCAACGCCGTCGTGATCAAGCACGGCAACGGCACGTACTCCCAGTACGCCCACCTGTCGAAGGTCACCGTGCACGTCGGCCAGATCGTCAAGACCGGCCAGGAGATCGCCAAGTCCGGCAACACCGGCAACTCCAGCGGTCCGCACCTGCACTTCGAGATCCGCACGACCCCGAACTACGGGTCTGCGGTCGACCCGGTGAAGTTCCTGCGCGCCAAGGGCGTGAAGGTCTGACCCGGCCCCGCGCCGCCCGAGCCCGCTAGGAGCCCCCGGCTGCCCGGTGGGCCTGGGCCACCAGGTCCGTGGCGACCTCGAGGACGGCCTTGTGCCGTTCCTCGGGGTCGTCTCCCACGTCCTGGAGCAGGAACATCCCGGCGTGCAGCGTGAAGATCGCGCTCGCGCAGCGGACCTGGTCGACCAGGTCCGCGTCCGGGTCGACGATGATGTCGCGCAGGCTGTGCACGCGCGCCTTGACGGATTCGCCGATCCGCAGGTCCCGTACCGACGCCTGGTTGTCGTGCATGAAGCGGAACAGCGGTGCCGCCTGGGCGAGCGTGTCGGCGTAGCGGCGGATGATCTCCTGCTTGGTCTCCAGCGTGTGCGGCTGCTGCCGGCCCCACTCGATCAGGTCCTCGATCGGCTGGGTGAGGTCCTCGAAGATGCTGACGAGGATCTCTTCCTTCGTCTTGAAGTGGTAGTAGAGCGCCGCTTTGGTGACCTCCAGGCGCTCGGCGATCTCGCGCAGGGAGGTCTTCTCGTAGCCCTGCTCGGCGAAGAGTTCGAGGGCCACGTCCTGGATGCGCCGGCGGGTGTCCCCGCGGCGCCGCTGCTTGGTGCCGTCCATGGTGCCGCCCATCCTCCTACGCCCCCCGCTTTCCATAAAACTTACTTGACGCCCGGCTAGTTCCCGGTCTAGCTTCCGAGTGTAGTCACTAGCCGGTCGGCAAGTAAGTAGCAATGGCGAGTAGCGGTAGCTGGGGGAGTGGGAAGCGATGACGGACACGACGGACACACCGGCGGCCGACGCGAAACAGCCCAAGAGCGTGCGGGTGGTGCTGCTCGCCCTGATGATCGCCATGATGCTGGCGATGCTCGACAACATGATCATCGGTACGGCGATGCCGACGATCGTCGGTGAGCTGGGCGGGCTCGAACACCTCTCCTGGGTGGTCACCGCCTACACCCTCGCGACGGCGGCCTCCACTCCCCTGTGGGGCAAGCTCGGCGACATGTACGGCCGCAAGGGCACGTTCCTGTCGTCCATCGTCCTCTTCCTCATCGGCTCCGCGCTCAGCGGCATGGCCCAGAACATGGGTGAGCTGATCGGCTTCCGCGCCGTGCAGGGCCTCGGCGCCGGCGGCCTGATGGTCGGTGTCATGGCGATCATCGGCGACCTGATCCCGCCCCGGGAGCGCGGCAAGTACCAGGGCATGATGGCCGGCGTCATGGCGCTGGCGATGATCGGCGGTCCGCTGGTCGGCGGCACCATCACCGACAACTGGGGCTGGCGCTGGGCCTTCTACATCAACCTGCCGCTCGGCGCGGTCGCGCTGGTCGCCGTCAGCGCGGTGCTGCACCTGCCGAAGAAGCGCTCCAAGGCGCGGATCGACTACCTGGGCGCCGCGCTGCTGACCGTCGGCATCACCGCGATCGTGCTCGTGACGACCTGGGGCGGCACCGAGTACGCCTGGGACTCCGCGCGGATCATGGAGCTGATCGGCATCGGGGTCGCCGCGCTGGTCGGTTTCGTGTTCTGGCAGACCAGGGCCGCCGAGCCGGTGCTGCCGCTGCACATCTTCCGCAGCCTCAACTTCACGCTGATGTCGGTCATCGGCTTCATCACCGGCTTCGTGATGTTCGGCGCCACGCTCTTCCTGCCGCTGTACCAGCAGTCCGTGCAGGGCGCCTCCGCGACCAACTCCGGGCTGCTGCTCCTGCCGATGCTCGGCGCGATGCTGGCGACCTCGATGGTCGCCGGGCGGGTGACCACGAACACCGGCAGGTACAAGGTCTTCCCGGTCGCAGGCAGCGCGCTGATGATCGTCGGTCTGTATCTGCTCTCCACCATGGACACCGGGACCTCCCGCCTGACGTCCGGGGTCTTCATGGCCGTGGTCGGACTCGGCATGGGCTGCCTGATGCAGATCACCATGCTGGTCGCGCAGAACAGCGTGGAGATGAAGGACATGGGCGTCGCGTCCTCGTCGACCACCCTGTTCCGTACGCTCGGCTCCTCCTTCGGCGTCGCGATCATGGGCGCGCTGTTCAACAACCGCGTCCAGGACGTCATGAGCGAGCGGGCCGGGGCGCTGGGCTCCAAGGTGACCGAGCAGTCGGCCCAGCTCGACGCGAAGAGCCTGGAGAAGCTGCCGGTGCTGGCCCGGGAGGCGTACCAGCACGCGGTGTCCGCCGGCACCCACTCGGCGTTTCTGCTCGGCGCCGTGGTCGCGGTGGTCGCCCTCGCGGGGGCCGTGTTCGTGAAGGAGGTGCCGCTGCGGGGAGCGGGGCCGAAGGAGGACGGCCCGCAGGACGCCCCGGCGGCGCAGCCGCCCGTGGCCGAGACCGTCTGACCGCACAGCAGGAGGCCCCCGGGAGTGTCCGCCCGGGGGCTTGGCATGCCCGGCCGCCGCAGGTCGCATCACCCGTCGTGCCCGTTGCCGGTGCGAGCCGGGACCGCACCGCCCGTCGCGCCCGGGCCGGGAACCGTTGTCAGACCCCCGTGCCACCATCGGTCGCATGGACAAGACGCGCCGGATCCGGCTCGCCAAGGACGCCATGGACCGGGACTGGGCCGACCCCGGGCTCGACTTGGACACCGTGGCCGCGCACGCCGGGTACTCGCGCTACCGGGGTTCAGTCGCAGTGCTCCGGCTTTCAGGCCGGGGGTGAAGCGAATCTCGTGGTGGCGACGCGGAGCGTCGCGGTGTCGTCCCGGCGGAGCCGGGCAGTGCACGCCACGGTGACATCTTGCGCAAACGTTCCCGACGACAGTGGATGTTCGGGCTTCTAAGGTGATCGTCATGCAGCTTCGGTACGCCTTCAGGTTGTACCCCGACACCGTCCAGCAAGCCGCGTTGGCGAAGGCGTTCGGGTGTGCCCGTGTCGTGTTCAACGACGCGGTACGTGCCCGCGAGGACGCCCGCAAGGCCGGGCAGCCGGTCCCGACGGCCGGTGAGCTGTCGAGGAAGCTGATCACCGAGGCGAAGCGGACAGCCGGGCGGTCCTGGCTGGGGGAGGTCTCCGCGGTGGTGCTCCAGCAGTCCCTGCGGGACGCCGAGGCCGCCTACCGCAACTTCTTCGCCTCACTCAAGGGCGCCCGCAAGGGCCCGAGACTGGGAGCGCCCCGTCTCAAGTCCCGCAAGGATGCCCGGCAGTCGATCCGGTTCACCGCCAACGCCCGCTGGAGCATCACCGACAGGGGTCGTCTGAACCTGCCGAAGATCGGGGCGGTGAAGGTGAAGTGGTCCCGCACCCTGCCCGCCACCCCGTCATCGGTCACCGTCGTCAAGGACGCGGCGGGCAGGTTCTTCGCCTCCTTCGTCATCGACACCGACCCGGACGCCGACGCGATGCGGATGCCCGCAACCGACCGCACCGTCGGCATCGATCTCGGCCTCACGCATTTCGCCGTCCTGTCCGACGGCACGAAGATCGATTCCCCGCGTTTCCTGCGGCGCGCGGAGAAGAAGCTGAACAAGGCACAGCGGGAGCTGTCCCGCAAGCAGAAGGGATCGAAGAACCGGGCCAGGGCCCGCCTGAAGGTCGCCCGCGCCCACGCCAAGGTCGCCGACGCTCGACGCGAGTTCCACCACCAGCTCTCCACCCGGCTGATCTCCGAGAACCAAGGGATCGCCGTGGAGGACCTGTCGGTGGCGGGACTGGGGCGTACCAGGCTGGCCAAGTCCGTGCACGACGCCGGATGGTCCTCGTTCATCGGCATGCTGACGTACAAGGCGGAACGGTACGGGCGCACCCTGGTGAAGATCGGCCGGTTCGAACCGACCTCCCGGACCTGCCACGCCTGCGGCGTTGTGGACGGGCCCAAACCCCTGAACGTGCGGGAATGGACCTGCAGCGCCTGCGGCAGGGTCCACGACCGGGACCACAACGCCGCGATCAATGTGAAGACGGCCGCCGGACTGGCGGTATCGGCCTGCGGAGCGCCGGTAAGACCGGGAGCGATCCCGGCACAGCGTGAAGAAACAGGAAGCCACGGATTCCCGACCGGAAACCGTGCCGCGTAGCGGCCACGGCAACCGGTGGAGAAGGCCAGAATCCTCGTCCCTTCAGGGCGAGGAGCATGTCAAGCCATGCTCTGGGCCGGCGGCTTCCGCTCCGCGCCCGGCGCCGGCGAGCAGAACCCTTCCGGAGAGGCGCAGCAGCGCAATTCCGGAGAAGCGGGCTGACACCCGCGCTGCCTACCGTGGCAGGGCAGGTACGAGCGGCCGCAGAGCCACAGCAGGAGCACGCCATGATCAAGGGTCTCGCCATCTCGACCGTCTGGGTCCTCGACCAGGACCGGGCGAAGGAGTTCTACACGGAGAAACTGGGCCTGGAGGTCCGTACGGACATGACCATGGGCGAGGGAGGCATGCGCTGGCTGACGGTCGGCTCCCCGAACCAGCCCGAGGTCGAGCTGACGCTCATGGTGCCCGGCGGGCCCGCCATGGACCCGGAGTCCGCCGAGATGCTCAGGAAGCTGGTGACCAAGGGGGCGCTCGGCGCGGGCGTGCTCACCACGGACGACATCCATGGCGACTACAAGAAGCTCAAGGACCGGGGCGTGGAGTTCCTCCAGGAGCCGCAGGAGCGCCCCTACGGCACCGAGGCGCTGTTCCGCGACGACTCGGGCAACTGCTTCTCCTTCACCCAGCCCCGCGAGGGCGGCTTCGACATGGACCAGGACTGGACCTGCTGACCGCGTCGACGCGACCGGTCCCCAAGGCCCCGGAGGCTCACGACCCCGGCAGCATCGGGTAGCTCCCGGTGTTCGTCGGCGCGTGCTCCGGCAGCCACAGCACGGCGACCGCGCCCTCGGCCGGCAGGTGCTCCGGCGTCCCCGGCGTGCGGACGTTGCGGAAGGTCAGCCGGGCGCCCAGCACCCGGGCCTGCCCGGCCGCGATGGTCAGGCCCAGTCCGTGGCCGTGCCCGGCCCGGTCCTTGCTGCCGGTGCGGAAGCGGCTCGGCCCCTCGGCGAGCAGGTCCTCGGGGAAGCCCGGGCCGTGGTCGCGCACGCGGATGACCCGGCCCTCGACGCTGACCTCGACGGGTGGCTTGCCGTGCCGGGCCGCGTTGGCCAGGAGGTTGAACAGGACGCGCTCCAGGCGGCGCGGGTCGGTGGTGACCTCCGACTCGTGCACGATGCGCACCTCGATGGCCGGATCCTTGGCCGCCACCCGCCGGGCGACGAACTCGCCCAGCATGATGTCCTGGAGCTCCGCCCGCTCGGAGGCCCCGTCGAGCCGGGCCACCTCCAGCACGTCCTCGACCAGTGTGCGCATGGCCTTGGCCCGGTCCAGCACCAGCTCGGTCGGGCGTCCGGGGGGCAGCAGTTCCGCGGCGGTGAGCAGCCCGGTCACCGGGGTGCGCAGCTCGTGCGCGATGTCGGCGGTCACCCGCCGCTCGGCCTCGATGCGCTGCCGCAGCGCTACCGCCATGGCGTCCACCGCGCTCGCCAGGTCGTCCGTCTCGTCCCGCACGACCCCGCCCATGGCGTCCCGCACCCGCACGTCCGTCTCGCCGCCCGCGAGCTGGTTGGCTGCGACGGCCGCCTTGCGCAGCCGCCGCGAGAGGTGCCCGCCGATCAGCACCCCGAGCGCGCTGCCGCCGAGGACGACCGCGATCGACCCGATGAGCAGGGCCTGGTCGAGGTCCTGGAGGATGTCGGAGCTGCGGTCGGTGAAGCCCGAGTGCAGGGACATCACCTGACCGTTCTTCAGCGGCACGGCGGCCCATATGTCGGGCGCGTCACCCGGCCGGTCGGCCACGTACGTCGCCCGCTGGCCCGCCTCGACCCGCTCCCGCAGCGCCTGCGGCAGCTCCGGGTCGTTGATCTTGGTGTTGGGGAAGTTCATCCGCCCGGACAGCTCGAAGTTGCGCTGGGCGATCATGATCCGCTCGTCGGCGAGGTCGCGCGCGTTGTCCAGCATCGAGACCCGGGCGGCGTTGTGCACGACGAGGCTCAGCGCGATCGCCACCAGCGCGCCCACCAGTGCGATGGCCGCACTCAGCTTCCATCTGAGGCCCGTACGGATGCCCGCACGCTCCAGGCCAGCGGCGACCAGGCGCCGGAAGTGCCCCCTCATACCCCTGCCCCTGCTCAGGCCTTCAACTTGTAGCCGAAGCCGCGGACCGTCTCGATCCGGTCCTGGCCGATCTTCTGCCGCAGCCGCTGCACATGCACGTCGACGACGCGGGTGTCCCCGCCCCAGCCGTAGTCCCACACCCGCTCCAGCAGCTTGTCGCGGGAGAGCACGGTGCCCGGCGCGGAGGAGAACTCCAGCAGCAGCCGCATCTCGGTCGGCGTCAGCGCCACCGGCTGTCCGGCGCGGCGGACCTCCATGCCCTCGGTGTCGACCTCCAGGTCCCCGAAGGCCAGCACCCCGCCGCTCGCCGGGGCGGCCGGCTCTTCGCCGCGGCCGCCGCCCGCGTGCCCGAAGCGGCGCAGCACCGCGCGGATCCGGGCGACCAGGACCGCGCCGTCGAACGGTTTGGTCACGTAGTCGTCGGCGCCCGCCTCCAGGCCCAGCACGACGTCGATGGAGTCGGCCCGCGCCGACAGCATGATCACCGGGACGGTCGACTCGTCGCGGATGCGGCGGCACAGGCTGACCCCGTCGAGGCCGGGGACCATGACGTCCAGCAGCGCGATGTCGGGGCGGTCCGACCGGAACGCCTCCAGGCCCGAGAGCCCGTCGGGCATGGCGGTGACCACGAAGCCGTCCCGTTCCAGGGCGAGCTGCGTGGCCTCGCGGATGACGTCGTCGTCCTCGACGAACAGGACATGGGTCTGGTCTGCCATCCCGGTGCTCTCAGTCCTTCGTGGTCCGTGGGGTGCGTTCTCCTGCTGGGACGCACGGTCCCTGCGATGCGTTCACCGAGGGATCGGTCCGAGCGGCCCGATCGGTTCACGCGGCCCTTCCGCCCGCGTCAGCCCGCGGGCACCGGTGTCGCGCTGTCGCCGGCGACCTTCCCGTAGTCGTTGTGCGTGCGGTACTTCTCGGTGAAGTGGCCGGAGGTCCATCTGTACGTGATCACGTTCTCCCCGGAGGGGCTCGACACCGGGTCGCCCTTCTCGTACACCTGCTTGGTCACCACCAGGTCCCCGCGGTCGATCTCCGCGTAGACCGGCGGTTCCTCGGCCTTGAACACATTCTCGTACGAGCCGCCCTGCTCGCGGTACACGTAGCTGCCGACACCCACCGCGTCACCGCAGGTCAGCACGTTGACGACGACATCGTCCGCGGAGCCTTTCGTCAGCTTGCCGTAGGAGACGTCGACCGGGTACTCGTCGGCGACGCAGGGCTTCAGATCGCGCTTCACCTCGGGCGCGACCTTCGGGTCGTCCTTGATGAGCGCGACCGCGTTCACGTTGTCGGGGGACTTCGACGGCGCGGCGGACGGGGTGGCGGCGGCGCCCGCGACCGAGTCGGCGTGCGCCGGGCCCTCGTCACGGGCGCCGGTCCCGCCGGCCCCGCACCCGGACACCAAAAGGGCGAGGGCGGTGGGCACGGCCAGTGCCGCACTCACCGCCTGGATACTGCCCCGGGTCCGTGCAGAACCCTCGCCGGTCAGGCCGCGCACCGCTCCCGCTCCTCACGCTCCAGCGCGCGTGCGTCCAGATCGCGGGACTCCAGCTCCTCGCGGAGCCGGGCGAGCGCCCGGTGCAGCGTGCTCTTGACCGTTCCGGCCGACATGCCGAGGGCGGCGGCCGTCTCCTCCGTGGACATCTGCTCCCAGTGTCGCAGCACCACGACACTGCGCTGCTTGGGGGCGAGCACCTTCAGGATGTCCATCAGCAGGGCGCGGTCCGCGTGCTGCTCGGTGGCGTCGTCGACCGAGGCGTCCGGGAGCTGCTCGGTCGGGACCTCCTCCAGCTTCCGCGCCCGCCACCACTCCGTGCGGGTGTTGATCATCACCCGGCGCAGGTAGGCGTCGGCCAGCCGCTTGTCCTCGATGGTCTCCCAGCGGCCGTACGTCCGTACCAGCGCCGTCTGCAGCAGGTCCTGCGCGTCCGTCGGGTCCGGGACCAGGCGGCGGGCACTGCGCAGCAGCGCGTCCTGCCGGGTGCGGACGTACTCCTCGAACTCGAGCACCTCGCCCTGCGCCATGGTGAACCGCCTCCCGTTTCCCCGTTCGGGCCGGCTCCCCGCCGCCCGTGCACTGCCTGTGGTCTTCCGTCGTCCCGTGTCTTCCGGGAACGCATCTGAAGGTACGGAGGCGTTGTCACGGCGCTGTCCGAAGCAGCCTGCGGCCAGCACTCGGCTGTCCGTCGGTTGTGTAACGGAAATCTGAACGGGGTAAAGGCGTGGGAGTTTTGAGGCGGTTTAGGGGCGATTTGTCCACCCCGGATGTTGTGACGAACGACGGCCCTCGGCTGTGGTGGGCCTGTACGTCAGGTCAGCGGCAGCCGGTACAGACCGCCCGCCATCGGCTCCACCAGACCATCGGAGACGAGACCGTCGAGGGCACGGGCCCGCTGCACCGGCTCGTGCCACACCCGGTCCAGAGCGGCCTGCGGCACGGGCCCGTGTGCCTCCCGCAGTACGGCGAGCAGCCGCCCGCGCACCTGCCGGTCGGTGCCCGCGTAGGTCTGGCCCTTGCGCGGCGGACCGTCGTGCTCCGGCTTGCCCGCGAGCCGCCACGCGCACTGCGCGGCGATCGGGCAGCGGTGACACGACTCGCTCTTCGCCGTGCACACCAGCGCGCCCAGCTCCATGGAGGCGGCGGCCCAGCGGGCGGCGGTGGGCTCGTCCTCGGGCAGCAGCGCGCGGGCCAGCTTGCGCTCGGCGGCGGTGGTGGCGTTCGGGGGGTACTGCACACCGGTGACCGCCCGGGCGAAGACCCGGCGCACGTTGGTGTCCAGCACCGGGTGCCGCTGCCCGTAGGCGAAGGAGGCGACGGCGGCGGCCGTGTACTCGCCGATGCCGGGCAGCGCCAGCAGCTGGGCGTGGTCGGCCGGTACGTCACCGCCGTGCCGTTCCGTTATGGCGACGGCGGCGCCGTGCAGCCGCAGCGCACGGCGCGGGTAGCCGAGCCGGCCCCAGGCGCGGACGGCCTCGCCGGGCGCCTCCTTGGCCAGGTCGGCGGGGCGCGGCCAGCGCTCCAGCCACTGCTCGTAGACGGGCAGGACGCGGCTCACCGGCGTCTGTTGCAGCATGAACTCACTGACCATCACCCCCCACGCCCCGGCCTCGGGGCGCCGCCACGGCAGGTCACGGGCGTGTTCGCCGAACCAGTCGATGACGGGGGAGTGCAGGTCCGCTCCGCGGGGCGGACCGGAGGGGGTGTCGGCGG
>NZ_WWIC01000368.1:0-16267 GCF_009872555.1 Streptomyces sp. SID5643 | reverse complement strand
GGAGCGCAGCGCCTGCGGACCCCGGCGCGCGGGCACGGGAAGGCGGGACAGCAGACCGTGTCCGCCGCCCCGCCGTCCGCCACCGCGCCGGCCGGCGCGAGCACCCCGGCCGCCGTGCGACGCGCGTCCCGGGCGCGAGTCGAGGTAGCGGCGGGCGCCCCAGCCGAGTACCGCCTCGGCGATCAACGGCCCCAGCGGGCCCTCGAAATGGCTCAGTTGTTCTGCCGCGTTCCGGCAGTAGCGGCACTCGTCCAGATGCTGCTGGACATCCGGCAGGAGTGCGCCGCCCCGGCGGATCGGGACGTCGAGGAGGCGGTTGTAGAAGCCGCAATCCTGGGTGGGCGCGAGTTCGCGATGGGCCTGGACACAGCCTTGGCGGAATGTGTCCCGCGCCTGTTCAAGGGCCGCCGCGGCGATGTCGGTGTCCATGCCCAGCAGCCCGGCCGGGACGCTTAAAGGATCGGCCTCGACCTCGACATGCCACAGCAAACAGCGCGAGGGGGCGGGAAGTGC
The DNA here is from genome assembly GCF_009872555.1 of Streptomyces sp. SID5643. Classification (NCBI taxonomy): domain Bacteria; kingdom Bacillati; phylum Actinomycetota; class Actinomycetes; order Kitasatosporales; family Streptomycetaceae; genus Streptomyces; species Streptomyces sp. SID5643. Next base: position 15,754 of record NZ_WWIC01000368.1, on the reverse strand, counting down.
CTGGAATGCCCGCTCCGCGAGGATGCGATTTTCGGGTGTCATGGACGTCGCGGCGCGCAGCCCACGCCCTCCGGCCGGTTTCTGCAGGGCGGGCAGAACGGCCGATATTCGATCGTCGCCGGACCACTCACGGATGGTGTCGCGCACGGTCACCAGAAGGGCCGGGCGCAGTGCGACGGCCGACTCGCCGAAGGCGAGGCGGTTGAGGGTCCGGTGGAAGGCGGTTCCGGTCACCATCGCTGCGACCTGCGCCGACGAGGCGAGACAGATGACCGCGTAGTCGTGCACCGGCTGGTAGTGCCGCGCCATCAGCAGCGCGACGGAATGGGCGGCGACCTGGCCCTCCGGGCTGCCTCTCAGCGGAGCGGCGAGTGATTCATCGGATTCCCCCGGATCCCCGCCGGGCGGGGGATACGGAGGGCGAGGGGGGTGGGGGGTGGGCACTGAGATGGTTCCTTCCCACGCATGTGACACACAAAGGTCATGCCGCCGAAAAAGGAGGCCCGGTTGGTGCGTACCTCTTTTGGCGCGGCGCGGGAGGTGCGAATTCACCGACGGCGAATCGGACGCGGTCCACAAATCACGTGCGACACCCGGCCATTCCCCCCGCACGCGCGTTTCACTCTTCCACAACCCCCACACGGCCAACAAGGCACCCGGACAACATCCCCGCCATTGACAGAAAGTCAGAAACGGGGAACGGGCGTACGCGGCTCGCACCCTTTTTCGACATTTCCCTGCGGCCTGTGTGAATCGGGCACCGCGCCCGTTCGTCAGATCTGCCAGGAACGCAGCCGGTCCGCCGCGCCGTACACGTCGGTGGTGCCGGACAGCAGGTCGCGGGCGAGGTCGACCAGCGCCCCGTACGGCGGGTCGATGCCCACGCCGCTGACGAACATGTACGCCACGGCGGTCGCACAGGCGAAACGGGCGTTGGCCGAGGGCAGCGGCCGGAGCACGGTGATGGTGTGCAGCAGCGCGGCGGCCCGCCAGGCCGGGTCGGAGTTCACCCCGAGGCGGGGCGGGTCGACCCGGTGCCGGGCGACGGCGGCGACCAGCGCGGAGAAGTCGTTGACGGTGGGCTGGTCCGGCAGGACCTCCTCATGGCGCTGAAGCAGCCAGGGCACGTCGATATGGATCACGGGCGCCATGAGTCAGGCGGCCCGCCCTTCGCCCTTGGCGGGCGGTTCGTCGTCGGGGAACGCGGCGGCGAACTCGTCGGCGTGGGTGGAGAAGAACCGGCGGAAGGCCTCCGCGCCTTCCTGGAGGGCCCGGTGGCGGGCTATGTCGGCCGCGGCCGCCTCTCGCACGAGCGCCTTCATGGACGTACCGCGCTCCTTGGCGATCTGCCTGAGGTCCTCAAGTTCGCGGTCGCTGAACTCCACGTTGAGAGCTGGCATGCCTTCACGGTACCGCTCGGGTACTGACTCGTAAATACCCCCAGGTCAGTGCGGCTGCCCAGTGGTACCGGGGCAGTGACGGACCTGAGATGTGGGTCACATCGGCCCGTGCGATGTCACATTCCGGGGCCCTGCCCGGCTCGCAGTGGTGAGCGCGCCAGAGGAGGCCCCCGCATGACCGAGAGCTCCGTATCCGGCACCGGCACCCCGCTCGACGCGGCGACCGGGGTGTTCGTCGACCATCGCGAGCTGCTGTTCGGCGTCGTCTACAACATCCTCGGCAGTGTCGCCGACACCGAGGACGTCCTCCAGGAGACCTGGCTCTCCTGGACGGCCCGCGGCGGCGGCGCACCCCTGGCCAGTGTCGACAACCCGCGCGCCTACCTCGTCCGGGTGGCCGTCAACCACGCGCTGCGCCGCCGTGCCGTGATCAGCCGCCGCCGGGAGACGTACGTGGGCCCGTGGCTGCCCAAGCCCCTGGTCACCGATGACACCGGGACCGCGGAGGATCCGGCCCTGCGTTCGGAATCGGTGTCGCTGGCGATGCTGGTGGTCCTCGAGTCGCTCACGCCGCTGGAGCGGGCGGTGTTCGTACTGGGCGAGGTGTTCGGTTACCCGCATGCCGAGATCGCGGAGATCATCGACCGCTCCCCCGCCGCCGTACGGCAGTTGGCGCACCGGGCCCGGGAGCACGTGCACGCGCGGCGCCCGCGGTACGAGGCGCATCCGCGGGTGCGGCGAGAGGCGACCGAGCGGTTCGTGCGCGCGGCGCTCGGCGGGGACATCGCCGAACTGATGGAGGTCCTCGCGCCGGACGTCACGGCGTGGACGGACGCCGGCGGCAAGCGCCGGCGGGCGAGCCTGCGCCCGGTGCACGGCCGGGACAAGGTGACCCGTCTGCTCACGTCCGGCCGCGGCGGCCCGGACCGTCCCGTCTGGCGCTACCGGCGCGTCAACGGCGACGACGCGGCGGTGCTGTTCGACGGCGACGCGCCGTTCGCCGTGCTGGTACTGGACCTCACCCCGGACGGCGACCGGGTACGCGGCATCTATGTGGTGGCCAATCCGGACAAGCTCGCCCACCTCCCCCGGGCGGCGGCGTGAGCGCCGGACGCGGCGAGCGCCTCGCCGACTGGTTCGACGGACGGCTCGGCACCCGCACGCTGGGCAGGAAGTACCTGCGCAAGGTGTTCCCCGACCACTGGTCGTTCCTGCTGGGCGAGGTCTGCCTGTACAGCTTCGTGGTGCTGGTCCTCACCGGCGTGTACCTGACGCTGTTCTTCCACCCGTCGATGAACGAGGTGACGTACCAGGGGAGTTACGTCCCGCTGAACGGTGTGCGGATGTCCGAGGCGTACGCGTCCACGCTGGACATCAGCTTCGACGTGCGCGGCGGGCTGCTGATCCGGCAGATCCACCACTGGGCGGCGCTGGTCTTCGTCGCCGGGATGCTGACGCACATGATGCGGCACTTCTTCACCGGCTCGTTCCGCAAGCCGCGGGAGGTCAACTGGCTGTTCGGCTGGCTGCTGCTCTTCCTCGGTCTCTTCGAGGGACTGTTCGGCTACTCGCTGCCGGACGACCTGCTCTCGGGCACGGGCCTGAGGTTCGTGCACGGCGCGCTGCTGTCGGTGCCGATCGTGGGGACGTACCTGGCGATGTTCCTGTTCGGCGGCGAGTTCCCCGGCGACGACATCGTGGCCCGCTTCTACGCGCTGCACGTGCTGCTGATCCCCGGGGTCATGGCGGCGCTGATCGTGGTCCACCTGCTGCTGGTCGTGTACCACAAGCACACCCAGTTCGCCGGGCCCGGGCGCACCGAGCGCAATGTCGTGGGCTCACCGTTCATGCCGGTGTACCTGGCGAAGGCGGGCGGCTTCTTCTTCCTGGTGTTCGGGGTGCTGACGGTGATGGCGGCGGTGGCCACGGTCAACCCGGTGTGGTCGTACGGACCGTACCGCGCCGACCAGGTGTCCACGGGCGCCCAGCCCGACTGGTACCTCGGCTTCGCCGAGGGCCTGGTGCGGATCATGCCCGGCTGGGAAATCACGCTGTGGGGGCACACGCTGGTGCTGGGTGTGCTGATCCCGATCGTGGTGTTCCCGCTGCTGCTGGTCCTCATCGGCGTGTACCCGTTCCTGGAGGCCCGGTTCACCGGCGACCGGCAGGAGCACCATCTGCTGGACCGGCCGCGCAACCGCCCGGTCCGTACGGCGATCGGGGCGGCCTGGATCAGCCTCTACCTGGTGCTCCTGGCGGGCGGCGGCAACGACATCGTGGCGACCCGCCTCCACCTGTCGATCAACACGGTGACGTGGGCGGTGCGGATCGCCGTGTTCGTCGTCCCGGCGGCCGTCTTCACCGTCACCCGGCGCATCTGCCTGGGGCTGCAACGGCGCGACGAGGAACTGGTGCGGCACGGCCGCCCGACCGGCGTGGTCAAACGGCTGCCGCACGGCGAGTACGTCGAGGTGCACGAGCCGCTGGACCAGGCCCGGCTGCACACGCTGACCGCTCACCGAAGGCCCGGGGAGCCCGTCGGGCACGATCAGCGCCGGGCCCTGGCCGGGCCCGGTCAGGAGTGAGCGCGGCAGAACTCGCGGACGGTCCGGTTGAACGGCTCCGGCGCCTCGATGTTGCTGAGGTGCCCGACACCGGGCAGGACGACCAGCGTGGCCCGCGGGACCGCTTCGAGGAACTGGCGGGCGACGGTCTCCACGGGTGAGCGCGCGTCGAGCTCGCCCCACAGCAGCAGCGTGGGCACCTCGATCTTCGGCAGCAGATCGCGCTGGTCGGCCTCGGCCATGACGGTGAGCTCGGTCCGTATGCTCCGGGCCCGGGTGTCGGCCGACATCACCGACAGCAGGCGTACGGCCTCGGCGGACGGTTGCCCGGCGAAGAGGCCCGGCATGGTCGGTGCGAACACCTCGGCAGGGACGGCGAGCATCCGTTCCGCGCCCTCGACCCGTGCCCGCACGTCCGCAGCGGGCAGCGAGCCCTTCCAGCCCGCGTAGGTGTCGACGAGGAGCAGGGTCCGGACGAGCTCGGCGTGGTGCCGGTAGAGCTCCAGCACGACGGTCCCGCCCCAGGACAGGCCGAGGACATGGGCCGGGCCGAGGTCCAGGTCCTCGATGACGGCGGCCAGACAGCGGGCGTAGTCGGCCAGGGTGAAGGACAGCGGTACGTCGGAGGAGCGGCCGGCGCCCGGCTCGTCCCAGGCGACGACGGTGAACTCGTCGGCCAGGTCCCCGGCCTGGCCGACGAACAGCCGGGCGTCCGTCGTGGCGCCGTGCGCGAGCACGAGGGGCGGGCCCTGGCCCACCCGGTCGTACGCGACCTCGATGCCGTCGACCCGCACCGCTGGCATGACACCAGGCTACGCGCGCGTGCCGGGGGCGTCCTGTCGGCGGACTCCCCCGGCACGCGGCACCGCTGCCCGGTCCGTCCCTACCCTTGGTCCGCCACGAAGGAGGCCATGCGGGTCAGGGCGGCGTTCCAGTTGATCGTGTGCTCGTTGGTCGACCAGGACTGGATGTCGTCGATGTAGCAGAACTGGCCGACACAGCCCTGGAGTTTGCTCTGTGCGAAGGGGTCCTGAATGCTCGAGTTCGGCCCGCCCGCGAGGGTGCCCTTCGGCGGGTTGGGCTGGGCGGGGTCGAGCTGGCGGGCGTACCAGCGGCTGTGCTGGTTCTGCGCGCTGACCTCGCCGTAGCCGGTGACGTAGGAGATGTTCAGCGCGTTGCGGCCCAGGATGTAGTCCATGCTCTGCAACGCGCCGTCCCGGTACTTCGAGGCGCCGGTGATGTCGTACGCGGTGGCCAGGACGACCGCGTTGTTGAGCACCTGGTGGCTGGAGCCCCAGTCGTAGGTGTTGCCGTCCGGCGCGTACGGCATGCCGTAGGGGTGCGCCTTGAGGGTGGCGAGGTAGCGGTCGGCGCCCTTGACGACGGACTGGCGCACGGCGTCCCGGCCGGGAAGCCTGCTCGGCACAGTGGCGAGGTCGAGCCGGCCCGCGACGCCGGTGCGGGCCCAGTCGAAGCCGATCGGCTTGAAGATGTCGGCCGTGTGCACCGGGGACTTCGCGACGTACTCCTCGAACCGCTTCTCCCCGGTCGAGAGGTACAGCTCGGCCGCCGCCCAGTAGAAGTCGTCGGCGACGTCGCTGTCGGCGTAGGCGCCGCCGCCGACCCCGTCGCTCTCTGAGGCGTGGCGGTCGGGGTGGGCGAGCGCCGCCGCCCAGGCCTTGCGGGCGGCCGCCAGTGCCTTGCCCGCGAACGCCTTGTCGTAGGGCCGGTACATCCGGGCGGCCTGCGCCGCCGTGGCGGCCAGGTTGAGGGTGGCGGCGGTGGAGGGCGGGTGCAGCTCACGCTTCTGCGGATCGTCGTGGGGCATCAGCGGCAGGCCGGTCCACTGCTCGTCGTGCATCTTGTGGTGGGCCATCCCGGCCAGCGGCTTGCCGTCGGGCACCTGCATCTTCAGCAGGAACTCCAGCTCCCAGCGGGCCTCGTCCAGGATGTCCGGGACCTTGTTGCCGCTCTCCGGGATGGCGAGGGTGCCGTCCCCGAGCTTGTCCGCCTGCCCGGTGCGGGCGTGCCGGGCGCGTTCGTAGGTGCTCAGCAGCTCCCAGGTGGAGATGCCGCCGTTGACGACGTACTTGCCGTGGTCGCCCGCGTCGTACCAGCCGCCGCTGACGTCGAGGGTGTAGTCGCAGACGCCGGGCTGGCAGGGCACGGAGGTGTCGCCCTTGTTGGGTGCCACGCCGACGTGACCGGCGGGGCGGCCGTAGCCGGGCCGCAGGTCGTCGCGTATCGCGAGGCCGCTGCGCTGCGTGTAGTAGTACTTCGCCGAGTCCAGCCGCAGCCGCTCATAGGCCTTCGCGCCGATGTCGAAGGGGCGGCTGGTCTCTCCGTCGGCGACGAGTGTGAAGCCCGACCCCCTGGTGCGGAACGCGCCGAAGTCGATCGAGTGGACGTTCTGCCCGGAGGAGGCGTCGACCCCGCGCGGCAGGGTCGTTCCCCGGGCGACCACCCTCCCGTCGGAGTTCTTCAGCTGCCAGGGCAGCTTCGCCGTGGCGTCGGTGACCAGGGTGGCGTTCTTCGGGCCGGCCGGCAGATAGCCGACCTGGTTCACGCGGACCCGGGGCCCGGTGTCGGGCTCGTACGGTTCCGGCGTCACCCCGCCCAGCAGCGAGACGTCGTCCATGCAGAAGCGCCAGGCGTCCGCGCTGCCGCCGAGCTGGAAGCCGACCTGCCCCTGAGCGGTGTCGACGGGCGAGGTGAAGGTGTACGAGTAGGTGTCACCGGAGACGCTGAGCTGCGGTGTCACCTCGTGGTAGGTGTCGTACGGCGACACCGACAGGCCCACGATCGCCCGCACCACGTGCCCTGCGGGTGTCCCGGTGGCGCTGAACGAGAAGCGGTACGACTCCCCCTTCACGAGGGTGATGTCGTTCTGCCCGACCGCGGCGTCCCAGCGGTTGGTGGTGCCGCCGGGGACGTCGGCGCAGAGCCGGCCGTCGGACAGGCCGGCGGTGACGTTGCTGGTCGTCCACCAGGGGTCGGTGGTGGTGTCGAAGGTGCCGTTCCTGACCTGCTCGGCCTCTTCGGCCCCGGCCGGCGCGGCGGGCAGCGCGGTGAGGGCGGTCGCCAGCAGGGCGGTCAGGGACAGCAGTGCGGTTCTGCGTCGTTTCACGTCCGGGCTCCTCCGGGAGGTGCGGGTGGCGCTCGACGTGGGAGCGCTCCCAAATGCGGATGCTGGCCATGGTTGTGGTTGATGTGACACCCCGTCAACGGTCGGGACGGGACTGGCTGTTCACCGCCCGTCCGGACCGGGGCGACCTAGAGGGCGTCGATCCGGCTGATGCGTATCGCGCCACGCGCCTCGTCGGGGTGTCGGCTCGTCAGGGTGAGCCGGATCCGGGAGCCGCGCAGGGGCGCGAAGGTGATCGCGGTGGGGGCGTCGGAGGCGGCGGCCCAGCTGATCCCGGCGTCCCGCGCGGGCTGCCACGCCCGGCCGTCCCAGACCGCGACCTCGATCGTCGCGGGCAGGCTGTGCGTGGCGTCCACCGTGAAGGAGACGTCCACCCGGTGGAAGCCGCGGGTGCGCCCGTGGTCGACCGAGACCCAGTCCTCGGCCCGCGCTCCGTCGAAGGCCGGCAGCAAGGGCGTGGCCTGCTTGAAGAAGCCGTTGGACCAGCCCGTGGCCGGATCGCCGTCGAGCATGGCGGCGGGCAGGGTGTCCGGGCGGCCGGAGTAACCGGCATCCGCGTGCGGGTGGTCCACGGGAGCCGGATGGTCCGGCCCGAAGACGGGCGGGATCGTTTCGGCCCGGTCTCCGGCCGGAGTGGCGCGGACGGTCGCGGTGCCGGTGCGCAGCCCCTCGGCGCGGGCGGTCACCTTCACCGCGCCGGCCTTCGTGCCGGACCGGACGATGGCGAGGGCCTTGCCGTGGAAGGCGGTCCGGGTGCTCGCCTGGTAGCGCTCGGCGCTCTCCTGGCGGCCGTTGTCGAGTCCGGCGAGGGAGCCGCCCGCCACCTCGAAGGAGAGCAGGTGCTCCGCGTCGGGCACCACCACGCCGCGCCGGTCGACGACCTCGGCGGTCACGAAGACCAGGGAACGGCCGTCCGCGGCGAGGGACGTGCGGTCCGCGGCCAGGCGTATCGAGTGCGGCGCTCCGGCGGTGCGCAGCACGTCGGTCGCGACCACCTTGCCCCCCTGCCGGGCGACGGCCTTCAGTTCACCCGGCGCGAAAGGCACCCGCCACGTGAGGTGGAGCTTGCCGGCACTGCCGTTCGGGCTGGTGTAGCTGCCGGGATAGGGGCCGTCGGTGAAGGTCTTGTCGTCGCCGGTCGCCTCGGTCGTCTCCAGGTAGGTGCGGCCGTCCACGGTCTTCTTGGTGTCGAAGCGCCGTACGCCCAGGGACTTGCCGTTGAGGTACAGCTCGACGGTGTCGACGTTCGCGTACGCCCAGACCTCGACCGTGTCGCCCTCCCTGTGGTTCCAGGTCATCGGGAGCAGGTGGACCATCGGCCGCTCGGTCCACTGGCTCCTGAAGAGGTGGTACATGTCCTTCGGGAAGCCCGCGGTGTCGACCGCGCCGAAGAAGGACGCCTTGACCGGGAAGACGTCGTAGGGCGTGGGCTCGCCGAGGTAGTCGATGCCGGACCACAGGAACTGCCCGGCGAACCACTTGCGGTCCCGGTCCTTCTTGTGGCCGTACTCGCCGCTCATCGTCCAGGAGGCGAGGTTGTTGTCGTAGGAGGAGGTCGCGCGTCTGCCCGGTGTGTGGTTCTCGCCGGTGTTGAGGTGCTCGGGCTCCTGGTAGGCCCCGCGGGTGGAGGTCTCCGAGGAGGACTCGGACTCGAAGAGGAACAGGTGCGGGTAGGCCGCGTGCAGCTGGTCCACCGACTTGGCGGTGTTGTAGTTGAGGCCGAGGCCGTCCAGCTTGGCCAGCATGAGATCGGCCGCGGAGCCCTTGGCGGGCAGGCGGCGGTACTTGTCGGAGCCGATGACCAGCGGTCGGGTGTCGTCGGCGGCCCTGATCGCGTCGATGATCCGGTCGGCCATGGCGAGGCCCGCGGTGGAGGTGGAGTCGGGGACCTCGTTGCCGATGGACCAGCTCAGTACGGCGGGCGAGTTCCGGGCCGCCAGCACCATCTCGGTGGCGTCCTTCTCGCACCACTCGTCGAAGAAGCGGCCGTAGTCGTACTGGTTCTTGCCGGTGCGCCAGCAGTCGAACGCCTCCACCAGCATGACGACGCCCAGCTCCTCGCAGACCTGGATCACCTCGGGCGCGGGCGGGTTGTGGGAGGTGCGCAGGGCGTTGACGCCCATGGACCGCATGATCTCCAGCTGCCGGCGGACGGCGTCGATGCTGACGGCCGCACCGAGTGCGCCCAGGTCGTGGTGGAGGTCGACACCCTTGATCTTGTGATGGGTGCCGTTGAGAAAGAAGCCCTCGTCCGGGTCGAAACGGAAGGTGCGCAGGCCGAAGACCGTGCGGTAGGTGTCGGTGGTCCGGCCGCCGACGCGCAGTTCGGTGTGCAGGGTGTAGCGGTGGGGGGTCTCGAAGTCCCACAACTCGGGGCGCCGGACGGTGAGTTCCTGGGTCTCGGTCTCGGTCCGCTCGGTGGTGACGGCTGCGGCGGAGGAGGTACGGGCGACCGTCCGGCCCTTGCGGTCGACGATCCGGGAGACGACCTCGACGTCGGCGTCCGTGCCCGAGGCGTTGACGACGGAGGTGGCGACCCGTACGAGGGCCCGCTCGGCGGAGATCTCGGGCGCGGTGACGCGGGTGCCCCAGCGGGCCACGTGCACCGGCTCGGTGATCACCAGGCGGGCCTCGCGGTAGATGCCGCTGCCCGAGTACCAGCGGCTGCTGGGGAGCCGGTTCCGGACATGGACGGCGAGCACGTTCCCGGTGGTGCCGTCGGTGTGGACCAGGTCGGTGAGGTCGAGGGCGAAGCCGGTGTAGCCGTAGGGGTGGCGGCCGGCCTCCTTGCCGTTGCAGTAGACGGTGGAGTCCATGTAGACACCGTCGAACTCCACCGAGACGCGCCTGCCGGCGAGGGCGGGCGGCAGGGTGAAGGCCAGGCGGTACCAGCCGAGGCCCCCGGGCAGGAAGCCGGTGCCGCTGGTGGTGCCGTGCTCGGTGGTGGGGGTCTGCTCGATGCTCCAGTCGTGCGGGACGGCGGTCTCTCGCCATCCGGAGTCGTCGTGGCCGGGAAGGTGGGCGTCGGCGTAGGCGCCGGTCGGGTCGGTGATGCCGCCCGGGTTCACCAGCGCGAAGCGCCAGCCGTCGCGCAGTGCGACGGTCCGGCGGCCGGAGGCACCGCGCGACTCTCCGGCGGCCCACGCCTCCGGAGCGAGCAGCGCTCCGGCCGCCGGCGTGGCCGCGGAGGCGAGCAGGACCGATCTGCGCGTGACCGACATGGCGGCTCTCCCTCATGAGAAACCAGAAGCACTCACAACTGATCGCGAACAAACAGATTCTGTCGACCTGTCACACATGACCGTCAAGGGTCCGGGAGCGCCCTTCTGCCTCAGGGGTCACTTCGACCGGATCTGCGCCTGGTCTCCGGGTGCGCGGTCGGCACGGGGGTTACCGGTCCACGTCGGGTGGCTACGGACTACGCTGGAACTCAACTGGCTTCCCTGTTCACTGTGAGTGTCCGTATGGAGTCGCGACGATGAGCCCGGACGAGGTGTTCGACGATGGCGTGGCCGCCCGTGCCGTCATCGCCGTCGACGGCACGCTCACCGAGTGGAGCGAAGGCGCCCGCCGGCTGCTGGGTCACACCGCCGCCGAGGTCGTGGGCCGCCCGGCCGCAGCACTGCTCGCCGACGGCGCGGAGCTCCCGCCCGTGCCGGAGGACTCCCGCTGGAGCGGCACCCTCACCCTGCGCCACCGCGACGGCCACCCGGTGTCCGTCTGGGTACTCGCCCATCGCAGGCCCCCCGAAGGACCCGAGACGACCGAGTGGCTCGCGGTGTCCCCGCCGGAGGCCACCGGCCCCGGACTGCCGGACGACCCGCTGGTGCGCCTGGCCCTGACGCAGTCGCCCTGCGCCACGATGATCTTCGACGAGCGGCTGCGGCTGCGCGGCGTCAACGAGGCCATGGCAGACCTCCTGGGACTGCCCGCCGGGCGGGTGCTGGGTCTGAAGCCCACCGACGTCGGCAGCCGGCCGCAGAACTCCGAGCTCGAAAAGAATCTGCGCCAGGTCCTGGGCACCGGCCGGCGGCAGGACATGCAGACGTACATGAAGGCCACCGGCGAGAGCCGGGCCGCGCACGCCTGGCTGGCCAGGATGGCACCGCTCACCGACGGGGCCGGCCAGGTGCGCGGCGTGTGCGTGACGGCCCACGACTTCTCCGACCAGTACCGGGCGCGGGAGCGGCTGCAACTGGTCAACGAGGCGAGCGTGCGCATCGGCACCACCCTCGACGTCACCCGGACGGCCCAGGAGCTGGCGGACGTGTGCGTTCCCGCGCTCGCCGACTTCGTCAGCGTCGACCTGCTGGAGGCACAGGAGGCCGGCGGCGAGGCTCCCGGTCCGCCGGCCCCGCCGGTGCAGCTGCGCCGGGCCGCCCACCAGTCGGTCAACCGGGGCAGCCCCGAAGCGGCCGTCAAGCCCGGGCAGGCCGACGTCTACCCGGAGAGCTCCCCGCAGGCCGCCTCGCTGGCCGTGGGGCACACCGTCGTGGCCTCGGGCTCCTCCGGCGACCTGGGGCAGTGGCTCGCCTGGGACCCGGTGCGTTTCCAGCGGGTCCAGGAGTACGGCATCCACTCCACGATGTCCGTCCCGCTCCAGGCCCGGGGCACGACCCTCGGCGTGGCGGTGTTCACGCGCTTCCGGCGTCCCGAGGAGTTCACCGACGACGACGTGCTGCTGGCCGAGGAGGTCACGGCCCGGGCCGCCGTCTGCATCGACAACGCACGCCGCTACTCGCGCGAGCGCGAGACGACCCTCACCCTGCAGCGCAGCCTGCTGCCCCGCACCCTGCCGCACACCGCCGCGGTGGAGGCGGCCTCCCGCTATCTGCCGGCCACCCGCTCCGGCGTGGGCGGCGACTGGTTCGACGTGATCCCGCTGTCCGGGATGCGGGTCGCCATGGTCGTCGGCGACGTCGTCGGCCACGGCATCCAGGCCTCGGCCACCATGGGCCGGCTCCGCACCGCCGTGCGCACCCTCGCCGACATCGACCTGGCCCCCGACGAACTGCTCACCCACCTCGACGACCTGGTCGTCCGGCTGTCCCAGGAGTCCGGCGGGGACCACGGCGCCGGAGAGGTGGGCGCGACCTGCCTCTACGCGGTGTACGACCCGGTGTCGCGACGCTGCAACCTGGCCCGGGCGGGGCATCCGCTGCCCCTGCTCGTGCCGCCGGACGGCCCGGCCGAGCAGCTGGACCTGCCCTCGGGCCCCCCGCTGGGCGTCGGAGGGCTGCCGTTCGAATCCGCCGAGGTGGAACTGCGGGAGGGCAGCGTCCTGGCGTTCCACACGGACGGGCTGCTGGCGAGCCGCGAGCGGGACGTCGACGCGAGCGGCCGGATGCTCCGCGAGGCCCTGTCGGCGCCCTCCGACTCCCTGGACGAGACCTGCGACCGCGTGCTGCACAGCCTGCTCCCGCCGGGCGGCTCCAGCGACGACGTGGCCCTGCTGCTGGCCCGCACCCGCGGCCTGCCGTCCGCCCAGGTCGCCACCTGGGACATCCCCGCCGACCCGGCACTGGTGGCCCCCATCCGCAAGCAGGTCGTCGGCCAGCTGGAACGCTGGGGGCTGTCCGAGGCCACGTTCACCGCCGAGCTGGTCGTGAGCGAACTGGTCACCAACGCCATCCGCTACGGCGCCCCGCCCATCCGGCTGCGGCTGATCCACGACGCGGCCACCCTGATCTGCGAGGTGTCCGACACCAACCACACGGCTCCGCACCTGCGCCGGGCCAAGACCTGGGACGAGGGCGGCCGCGGTCTGCTCCTGGTCGCCCAGCTCACCCAGCGATGGGGCAGCAGGCACACCGCCGAGGGCAAGACGATCTGGTCGGAGCTGGCCCTGCTCGACGACGAGATCTGAGCAGGTTCCGCCGGGCCGGGCCGGTGCGACGGCGGGGCCGTCGAAGGGCTCTTACCCAGGCCTGGTTTCATGAGCGGGCACGAACGATCGCGTCCCGGAGGACCCGCCCTGAACACCCCGCTCGCCGAAGTCCTGTCCGTGACGCTGCTGGCCGCCGTGCTGGTCTGGGCCGTCGCCCGCCCGAAGGGGCTGCCCGAGGCCGTGCTGGCGGTGCCGGCCGCAGGGCTCGCCCTCGCCCTCGGCGTGATCTCGCCGGAGCACGCCTGGGAGGAGGTCCAGCGGCTGGGGCCGGTGGTCGGTTTCCTCGCGGCCGTGCTGGTACTCGCCCACTTCTGCGACGTCGAGGGGCTGTTCACGGCGTGCGGGGCGTGGATGGCGCGCTGGGCCGCCGGACGCCCCACCCGGCTGCTCACCGCTGTGTTCGCGCTGGCGTCCGTCATCACGGCCGTGCTCAGCCTGGACGCGACCGTCGTCCTGCTCACTCCGGTGGTGCTCGCCACCGCCACCCGGATGGGGGTCCGAGCCCGGCCGCACCTGTACGCGTGCGCCCACCTGTCGAACACCGCCTCACTGCTGCTGCCGGTCTCCAACCTGACCAATCTGCTGGCCTTCACCGCGAGCGGGCTGAGCTTCACCCGCTTCGCGGCCCTGATGGCACTTCCCTGGCTGGTCGCCATCGCCGCCGAGTATCTGGTGTTCCGGCGCTTCTTCGACGACGAACTCGCGGCGCCCCTCCCCTCCCCCGATCCCGCGCCGCGTCCCGAGCCGCTGCCGATGTTCGCCCTCGTCACGGTCGGCTGCACGCTCGCCGGGTTCGTGGTGGCCTCCGCCGTGGGGATCGAACCGGCCTGGGCCGCGACGGCCGGGGCGCTGGTGCTGGCCGGCCGTGCACTGCTCAGGCGGCGAGCGACGCCGCTGACGGTGGTGCGGTCCGCCTCCCCGGCCTTCCTCGCGTTCGTGCTCGCGCTCGGTGTCGTGGTGCGCGCGGTCGTCGATCACGGGCTCGCCGACGCGCTGCGGCGTGTGCTGCCCGACGGGTCGGGGCTGCTCATGCTGCTGGGCGTGGCCGCGCTGGCCGCCGTCCTGGCGAACCTCATCAACAACCTGCCCGCGGTGCTGGTGCTGCTGCCCCTCACCGCCGGGGCCGGTCCCGGTGCCGTGCTGGCGGTACTGCTCGGCGTGAACATCGGCCCCAACCTGACCTACGCCGGATCACTGGCGACCCTGCTGTGGCGGCGGATCGTGCAGCAGCACGGGCACCGGGTCGGGCTCGGGGAGTTCACCCGGCTCGGGCTGCTCGCCGTACCGGCCGCACTGGTGCCGGCCGTGGTGGCCCTGTGGCTGTCCCTGACCGTGGTCGGGGTCTGAGCGCACGCCCGGTCAGCGGCGGCCGTCTCCGCCGTAGCCATGGCCGCCATCACCCGATCTTTTCAGTTGTAGCCGCCGGGGCCGTATCCGTGGCCGGGGTAGCCGTCTCGCGGGTTGCCGTACCGGCCGTCCGCGTCGCAGTAGTAGCCGTGGCGGTCGCAGGGCGATGCGGTGGCGGCGGGGCTGCTCGGCGCCGGCTCCGGGGCCGGGGAGGTCACGGACGGCGCCGGCGGGCGCTCGGGGGTCTTCGACGGGGTGGGGGCCGGCGTGGGGCGCGGGGCCGGGACGGCCGCGTTCCAGTTGACGGCCTCCATCCGGAGGTCGGCCTTGGAGGTGTCGATCACCCACCGCTGGGCCTCGTCGCCCGTCCGCGCCTTCAGGACCAGGGCCCCCGAGCCGTTGGTCGCGGCCGGGGCCAGGGCGAGGTCCTGGTCCCAGCGGGGCACGAGAGCGCCCTGGAGGGTGAAGTCGTAGCGGATGTTCTTCGGGTCCGGCCGGGACGCGCCCGCACAGGGGGCCAGCCGCACCGAGTAGCCGAGCTGTGAGTCCAGGCACAGGTCGGGGGCGGCGCCGTTGCGCAGCCGTCCGTCGGTCTCGTACGTCCATTGCTGGGCGGCGTCCGCTGAGCAGGTCGTGAGTTCGGCCTCGCCGTCCTCGACGGCCTTCTCGCCGTCGATGCCCACGCACAGGCCCGAGGCCACGTTGTGCAGCCGCCCGCGCAGAGCGCCCTTCGCGGCCTCCTCCGCCCCGGCCCAGGACGGGTCGGTGGTCGCTCCGCCCGCCTCGGAGTCGGGTGCTCCCCCGGAGGGCCGGTCGGCACCGGCCGGGGCGCCGTCGCCGCCGTTGCCGGTGGACCACAGGACCAGCGGCAGGACGACGAGGCCGCTGACCGTCAGGATGCCCACGGTGAGGTTGCGTCGCCGGGCGGCACGGCGGGCCGTCCGGTGGGCGGATCTTCGCGCCGCGATCCGGGGGCCCGGGGAGGCGGAGACGGTGACGGGCGGCGGTGCGGAGAGACTCCCGCCGGTCGTGACCGGACCGCGGGGCCTGTCGAGGGGTGTGCCCACCGCCGTGGGAGGGGGCGGCACCGCCGCCGGGCCGCCCGGATCGGTGAACGACTCCCCGACGGTGCCGGCGAGGGCGACCGGGTCCGGGAAGGCCCCGCGCCCCTCACCGGTCGGCCCGGGGAAGGGCTCACGCCCGGTCCGGACCGGATCCGGAAAGACCTCACGCCGCTCACTGGCCGGCTCGGGGAAGGATTCACGCGCAGGCGGGACCGGGTCCGGAATGATCTCGTACGCCATGCCGGCCGGGTCCGGGAAGACCTCGCGCGCCAGGGCCACCGGGTCCGGGAACAGCTCGCGTGCCGCGGCGGCAGGGGTCGCGGCGGCGGCCGCGCCGGCCGCTCCCC
>NZ_WWIC01000367.1:0-287 GCF_009872555.1 Streptomyces sp. SID5643 | reverse complement strand
AGACCCAGCACATACGAGATACGACCCGAAGCCACGCTGCCGGACGTTCCCGTCAGCAGATGACCTTCGAACTCCGCGGGGGCTTCGTGCAGCCGGGCCGCGTATTCCTGGTGGAACATGCCGGCGTAGACGCCGGTCCGTGAGCCGCGCAGCGAGTGCGGGTCGATACCCGCCCGCTCCAACGCCTCCCACGACGTCTCCAGCAACAACCGCTGCTGCGGATCCATCGCCAACGCCTCACGCGGCGAAATACCGAAGAACCCCGCGTCGAACTCCCCCGCGTCATG
>NZ_WWIC01000366.1:0-463 GCF_009872555.1 Streptomyces sp. SID5643 | reverse complement strand
ACCTGCGGCCGAGGGGTGCCCCGCCGCGCGGTCTGCCGCCGGAGGCTGATCCGCCGGGCGACCTTCCGCCGGAGGCTGACCCGCCGGGCCGCCTGCCGCCGGAAGTTGACCCGCCGGACGGCCTACGGCCGAGGGGTGCCCCCCTGGGCCGCGTACCGCCGGAGACCGACCCGCCGCGCGGCCTGCGGCCGAGGGGTGCCCGGCCGGGCCGCCTACCGCCGGAAGTTGACCCGCAGGGGGAATGGCTTCCGTCGCGGGCGCCGACCCTGTGCCGGGCACCGGTCCCATGCCGGGCACCGGTCCCATGCCCGGCACCGGTCCCGTGACGGGCGCCGGCCCCCGCACGGATCCCCGCCCCGCGTCGGACACCGACCCCGTCGCCGGCGCACCCCGCGTCGGGGAGCCGGTGAGCCCCGTCGGAGGAGTGGCTCCCGTCGGGGAGCCGATGAGCCCCGTCGGTGGA